>NZ_JBQEQB010000023.1:0-135684 GCF_052046055.1 Pseudomonas sp. 22082 | reverse complement strand
AGAGCACGGGATTGTGACTCCCGTTGTCGTGGGTTCGATCCCCATCGTCCACCCCATATTTCGAAAGGCGCCAGATGTAACAGTCTGGCGCCTTTGCTTTAAAAGCTTCATCTGCGGATGTGGTGGAATTGGTAGACACACTGGATTTAGGTTCCAGCGCCGCGAGGCGTAAGAGTTCGAGTCTCTTCATCCGCACCAATCAAAGCTTCATTCATGCCATTGGCCGGGTGAAGTTCTACAAAGAAGTTGTTTGGCTTCTTTGGCACGCAATATGGTGGGCGTAGCTCAGTTGGTAGAGCACGGGATTGTGACTCCCGTTGTCGTGGGTTCGATCCCCATCGTCCACCCCATATTCCGAAAGGCGCCAGATTTAACAGTCTGGCGCCTTTTTTGTTTTACGGTTTCGGATTTCGGCGGCTGCAGGTTTCGGGTCGCAGGGCAGGGTGCTTCGTCGTATTAATGTTGCTCGATGATGCTGCGCTGTCCGCCGGCCTTGCTTGCGAGGTTGGCTGTCAGGGAGATGATTCAACCGCCTCTATATATAGAAGAGGTTGGCGCAGAGCCCTGGCTTGAATTGGCTGTATTTGCTAACAGGGCGAGGCGCAACCGCTTGTCCCCGCCTTCAAATGGCCTGCTGTTTTTTTACCCGTTTTCAGTAGGGTGACTTCTTGAGTTTGACCTACTAGAATGCTTGCCCTTGATTCTTGGGTCGGAAACGGCCGGCTAACGTCTGTGCAACGAGGAATATCCATGCAAGTTTCTGTTGAAAATACTACTGCTCTTGAGCGCCGCATGAGCATCACCGTGCCGGCTGAGCGCATCGAGACTCAGGTCAACAAGCGTCTGCAGCAGACTGCCCAAAAGGCCAAGATTGCTGGCTTCCGTCCAGGCAAAGTGCCAATGAGCGAAATCAAGCGCCGTTTCGGTGCTGATGCGCGCCAGGAAGCGATCGGCGACGTGATCCAGTCCTCCTTCTACGAAGCTGTGGTTGAGCAGAAGCTGAACCCGGCCGGTTCGCCGTCGATCGAGCCTAAGTCGCTCGAAGCTGGCAAGGACCTGGAATACGTAGCCGTATTCGAAGTGTTCCCTGAGTTCACCGTTGCCGGCTTCGAAGGTATCACCGTTGAGCGCCTGAGCGCTGACGTGGCTGACGCCGATCTGGACAAGATGCTGGACATCCTGCGCAAGCAGAACACCCGTTTCGAAGTGGCCGATCGTGCTGCCCAGAACGAAGACCAGTTGAACATCGATTTCGTTGGCAAGGTTGACGGCGAAGTGTTCGCTGGCGGTTCCGCCAAGGGCACTCAGCTGGTACTGGGTTCCGGCCGCATGATCCCTGGCTTCGAAGAAGGCCTGGTCGGCGCTAAAGCCGGCGAAGAGCGCGTTCTGAACCTGACCTTCCCAGAGGACTATCAGAACCTGGACCTGGCTGGCAAAACCGCCGAGTTCACTGTGACTGTAAACACCGTTTCCGAGCCAAAGCTGCCAGAGCTGAACGAAGAGTTCTTCGCTCAATTCGGCATCAAGGAAAGCGGCATCGACGGTTTCCGCACCGAAGTTCGCAAGAACATGGAGCGTGAACTGCGTCAGGCGATCAAATCCAAGGTCAAGAATCAGGTAATGGACGGTCTGCTGGCCACCAACCCGATCGAAGTGCCTAAGGCTCTGCTGTCCAACGAAGTTGACCGTCTGCGCGTGCAGGCTGTCCAGCAGTTCGGCGGCAACATCAAGCCAGACCAACTGCCGGCCGAGCTGTTCGAAGAACAAGCCAAGCGTCGCGTTGTCCTGGGTCTGATCGTGGCCGAAGTGGTCAAGCAGTTCGATCTGAAGCCAGACGAAGCCCGCGTTCGTGAAATGATTCAGGAAATGGCTTCGGCTTACCAGGAGCCTGAGCAGGTCGTGTCCTGGTACTACAAGAACGACCAGCAACTGAACGAAGTTCGTTCGGTTGTGCTGGAAGAACAAGTTGTGGATACTGTTCTGCAGAAAGCTAGCGTGACCGACAAATCGGTCTCTTACGAAGAAGCGGTCAAGCCGGTAGAAGCTCCAAAAGCCGACTGATTGTTTTTGCGTTAGAAGCACACACCATAAGCCAGCCTTCGAGCTGGCTTATGCGTATTCAAGACATGACTATTTGGGAGTGACTGCAGAGCATGTTCCGTAATTCCTATATTCAGCAGAACTCTGATATCCAGGCCGCCGGCGGCCTGGTCCCGATGGTTGTCGAGCAATCTGCTCGTGGCGAGCGCGCTTATGACATCTACTCGCGTCTTCTCAAGGAACGAGTAATCTTTCTGGTGGGGCCGGTAGAGGACTACATGGCCAACCTGATTTGCGCGCAATTGCTGTTCCTTGAAGCGGAAAACCCGGACAAGGACATCCATCTTTATATCAACTCCCCGGGCGGTTCGGTGACAGCGGGCATGTCGATCTACGACACCATGCAGTTCATCAAGCCAAACGTATCGACTACCTGTATCGGTCAGGCGTGCAGCATGGGCGCATTCCTGCTGACGGCCGGTGCACCTGGCAAGCGTTTCTGCCTGCCGAACTCGCGCGTGATGATTCACCAGCCACTGGGCGGTTTCCAGGGTCAGGCATCGGACATCGAAATCCATGCCAAGGAAATCCTCTTCATCCGCGAGCGTCTGAACACGCTGATGGCCAAGCACAGCGGCCGTACGCTTGAAGAAATCGAGCGCGACACCAACCGCGACAACTTCATGAGTGCAGAAGCTGCGAAGGAATATGGTCTGATCGACGAAGTGATCAACCAGCGCCCAGCTTAAAAATAAGCAGCTCAAAATAGGCTTGGTCGGCGCGTCTGATCAGCGGCGGGCTTGAAAAAGCCCGCAATAGCCTTCATCTTGTGTTGCAAGCCTATCGGATTTGGATCGAACGAATGACTGACACCCGCAACGGCGAGGACAACGGCAAGCTGCTCTATTGCTCCTTCTGTGGCAAAAGCCAGCATGAAGTACGCAAATTGATTGCCGGCCCCTCGGTCTTTATCTGCGACGAGTGCGTCGACCTGTGCAATGACATCATCCGCGAGGAGGTGCAGGAAGCACAGGCCGAAAGCAGCGCGCATAAATTGCCTTCGCCTAAAGAAATCAGCGGCATCCTTGATCAATATGTCATTGGTCAGGAGCGTGCCAAGAAGGTTCTGGCAGTAGCGGTGTACAACCACTACAAGCGTCTGAACCAGCGTGACAAAAAGGCTGACGACGTCGAACTCGGCAAGAGCAACATCCTGCTGATCGGCCCGACAGGCTCCGGTAAAACCCTGCTGGCCGAAACCCTGGCCCGCTTGCTGAACGTTCCGTTCACCATCGCCGACGCAACCACCCTCACCGAGGCGGGTTACGTGGGTGAAGACGTCGAGAACATCATTCAGAAGCTGCTGCAGAAGTGCGATTACGACGTAGAGAAAGCCCAGATGGGCATTGTCTACATCGACGAAATCGACAAGATTTCGCGCAAGTCCGACAACCCGTCGATCACCCGGGACGTTTCCGGTGAAGGCGTGCAGCAGGCCTTGCTCAAGCTGATCGAAGGCACGGTCGCTTCCGTACCACCACAAGGTGGCCGCAAGCATCCGCAGCAGGAATTCCTTCAGGTTGATACCCGTAACATCCTGTTCATCTGCGGTGGCGCATTCTCCGGTCTGGAGAAGGTCATTCAGAACCGTTCCACCAAGGGTGGTATCGGTTTCAACGCAGAAGTGCGCAGCAAGGAAGAAGGCAAGAAAGTCGGTGAATCCCTGCGTGAAGTCGAGCCTGACGATCTGGTCAAGTTCGGTCTGATCCCGGAATTCGTCGGTCGTCTGCCGGTCCTGGCGACGCTGGACGAGCTGGATGAGGCTGCTTTGATGCAGATTCTCACCGAGCCGAAAAATGCCCTGACCAAACAGTATGCCAAGCTGTTCGAGATGGAAGGCGTGGATCTGGAATTCCGGTCCGACGCGCTGAAATCGGTCGCCAAGCGTGCCCTGGAACGTAAAACCGGTGCCCGTGGCCTGCGTTCGATTCTCGAAGGTGTGCTGCTCGACACGATGTATGAAATCCCCTCGCAGTCCGAGGTGAGCAAAGTCGTGATCGATGAAAGCGTGATCGAAGGCACGTCCAAGCCACTGTATGTCTACGAAAACAGTGAGCCGGCTGCCAAGGCTGCACCGGACGCGTAAGCGCCCGGCCTGCCGGAACAAGGAAGGGGCCTTCGGGCCTCTTTTTTTTTATGTCGTTTTTTACATCCGCTTTGCGCTTGTTTTTTTTCAAGGCAACCCCCATCTTGGTTTCAAGCTTAATTCCATCTGATTACGGCCATATGGCCGCCGTAGAGGCGAAATCATGAAGACCACCATCGAATTGCCTCTCCTGCCATTGCGTGATGTCGTTGTGTATCCGCACATGGTTATCCCGCTGTTCGTGGGGCGCGAGAAATCCATCGAAGCCCTCGAGGCCGCGATGACGGGCGACAAGCAGATCCTGCTGCTGGCCCAGAGAAACCCGGCTGACGATGATCCCGGTGAAGAAGCTCTCTATCGCGTAGGTACTATCGCCACCGTTCTGCAGCTGCTGAAACTGCCGGACGGCACCGTCAAGGTTCTGGTCGAAGGCGAGCAGCGTGGCGCTGTCGAGCGCTTCAGCGAAGTCGATGGCCACTGCCGTGCCGAAGTGTCGCTGATCGACGAGGTCGACGCCGCCGAGCGCGAATCCGAAGTGTTTGTGCGCAGCCTGTTGTCGCAGTTCGAACAATATGTGCAGTTGGGCAAGAAAGTCCCGGCTGAAGTCCTGTCGTCGCTCAACAGCATCGACGAGCCTGGCCGCCTGGTAGATACCATGGCCGCGCACATGGCGCTGAAGATCGAGCAGAAGCAGGAAATCCTCGAAATCATCGATTTGTCGGCCCGGGTCGAGCACGTTCTGGCCTTGCTGGACGCCGAGATCGACCTGCTGCAAGTCGAAAAACGCATTCGTGGCCGCGTCAAAAAGCAAATGGAGCGCAGTCAGCGCGAGTACTACCTGAATGAGCAGATGAAGGCCATTCAGAAAGAACTCGGCGACAGCGATGAAGGCCACAACGAAATTGAAGACCTGAAAAAGCGTATCGACGCTGCCGGTCTGCCGAAAGACGCGCTGGCCAAGGCCACTGCCGAGCTGAACAAGCTCAAGCAAATGTCGCCGATGTCCGCTGAAGCCACCGTGGTGCGCTCGTACATCGACTGGCTGGTTCAAGTGCCGTGGAAGGCCCAGAGCAAGGTACGTCTGGACCTGGCCCGTGCCGAAGACATTCTCGACGCCGATCACTACGGCCTCGAAGAGGTCAAGGAACGCATCCTTGAATACCTCGCCGTGCAGAAGCGCGTGAAGAAAATCCGTGGCCCGGTGTTGTGCCTGGTCGGTCCTCCGGGCGTGGGTAAAACCTCGCTGGCCGAGTCGATCGCCCATGCCACCAACCGCAAATTCGTGCGAATGGCCCTCGGTGGCGTGCGTGACGAAGCGGAAATCCGTGGTCACCGTCGGACCTACATCGGTTCGATGCCAGGAAGATTGATTCAAAAGATGACAAAAGTGGGTGTCCGCAACCCGCTGTTCCTGCTCGATGAAATCGACAAAATGGGCAGCGACATGCGTGGCGACCCGGCGTCGGCGTTGCTGGAAGTGCTTGATCCGGAGCAGAACCACAACTTCAACGATCACTATCTGGAAGTCGATTACGACCTCTCGGATGTGATGTTCCTGTGCACCTCGAACTCGATGAACATTCCACCGGCGCTGCTGGACCGGATGGAAGTCATCCGTCTGCCGGGCTACACCGAAGACGAGAAGATCAACATCGCGGTCAAGTACCTGTCGCCCAAGCAGGTTGCAGCCAACGGCCTGAAGAAGGGCGAGCTGGAATTCGACGAAGAAGCGATCCGCGACATCATTCGTTACTACACCCGCGAAGCCGGTGTGCGTGGCCTCGAGCGGCAGATTGCCAAGGTCTGCCGCAAGGCGGTCAAAGAGCACGCGCTGGAAAAACGCTTCTCGGTAAAAGTGACAGCTGATCTGCTGGAACATTTCCTCGGCGTTCGCAAGTTCCGCTACGGTCTGGCCGAGCAGCAGGATCAGATTGGTCAAGTGACCGGCCTGGCCTGGACTCAGGTGGGCGGCGAACTGCTGACCATCGAAGCCGCTGTGGTGCCGGGTAAAGGTCAGCTGATCAAGACCGGTTCGCTGGGTGACGTAATGGTCGAATCGATCACTGCGGCCCTGACCGTTGTGCGCAGCCGTGCCAAGAGCCTGGGTATCCCCCTGGACTTCCACGAGAAGCGCGACACGCACATCCACATGCCGGAAGGTGCTACGCCGAAAGACGGCCCGAGCGCTGGTGTAGGCATGTGTACCGCGCTGGTGTCGGCTTTGACGGGTATTCCTGTGCGCGCCGATGTCGCCATGACCGGCGAGATCACCCTGCGTGGTCAAGTTCTCGCCATTGGCGGTCTGAAGGAAAAACTGCTGGCCGCTCACCGTGGCGGAATCAAGACAGTGATTATTCCGGAAGAGAACGTGCGCGATCTGAAGGAGATTCCTGACAATATCAAGCAGGATCTGCAGATCAAACCGGTTAAATGGATTGACGAGGTCCTGCAAATTGCGCTGCAATACGCGCCGGAGCCCTTGCCGGATGTGGCTCCGGAGATAGTTGCCAAGGACGAAAAACGTGAGTCTGACTCTAAGGAAAGAATTAGCACGCATTAATACGCTTTTGCCTGGGGGGCTTCCTTGACAGCTTTTTAGAGCCCTTGTTATAAAGCGGCTCTTAAGTGTCTGTAGGCCATTCAGCACTCGTTTTTGCTTTCACCAAAAAACTTAGAATCATACTCAAATAGATATAAGGGGACTTAGAGTGAACAAGTCGGAACTGATTGATGCTATCGCTGCATCCGCTGATATCCCGAAAGCTGCTGCTGGCCGTGCGCTGGACGCTGTAATCGAATCCGTCACTGGCGCTCTCAAGGCTGGCGACTCCGTTGTTCTGGTTGGTTTCGGTACTTTCTCCGTGACTGATCGTCCAGCTCGCATCGGTCGTAACCCACAGACCGGCAAGACTCTGGAAATCGCGGCAGCCAAAAAACCAGGTTTCAAAGCCGGTAAAGCCCTGAAAGAAGCCGTCAACTAAGTTTGATTCAGGTTTTTACCCATCCGGGTCGGGGTCATGCCTGACTTGGCAGCGGAGCGGTAGAGCAGGCGGTTGGAATAGCTGCCTGTCACACCGGGATCGAGGGTTCGAGCCCTGTCCGCTCCGCCAGTTACGAGAAGGCGCATCCTCGGATGCGCCTTTCTTCTATCCGGATTCTACCCACGCTCCACGGTTGCCTAATTTTGAAGTTCAACCGTTTCTGGGGGACGCATGCTGCAGAATATCAGGGACAATTCACAAGGCTGGATTGCCAAGACCATTATCGGGGTCATCGTTGCACTGATGGCTCTGACCGGTTTCGACGCCATTTTCCAGGCCACGACTCACAAGAATGAGGCGGCCAAGGTCAACGGCGAAGAAATCAGCCAGAACGAGCTGAGCCAGGCGGTGGATATGCAACGCCGTCAGCTGATGCAACAACTGGGCAAGGACTTCGACGCTTCCTTGCTGGACGAAAAAATGCTGCGCGAATCGGCCCTCAAGGGTCTGATCGATCGCAAGCTGCTGCTGCAAGGCGCAGAACAATCGAAATTCGCTTTCTCCGAAGCGGCCCTGGACCAAGTGATCCTGCAGACGCCTGAATTCCAGGTCGACGGCAAGTTCAGTTCCGACCGTTTCGATCAGGTGATCCGTCAACTGGGCTACAGCCGCATGCAGTTCCGCCAGATGCTGGCTCAGGAAATGCTGATCGGCCAACTGCGCGCCGGTGTGGCGGGCAGCGGTTTCGTGACCGACGCTCAGGTGCTGGCCTTCGCCCGTCTGGAAAAACAGACCCGCGACTTCGCCACGCTGAACATCAAGGCTGACCCTTCGGCCGTGAAGCTGACTGATGACGAGGTCAAGGCCTACTACGACGAGCACGCCAAGGAATTCATGACCCCGGATCAAGTGGTCATCGATTACCTGGAGTTGAAGAAGGCTTCGTTCTTCGACCAGGTCGCCGTCAAGGACGAAGACCTGCAGGCGGCGTATCAGAAAGAGATCGCCAACCTGTCGGAACAGCGTCGTGCGGCGCACATTCTGATCGAAGTCAACGACAAGACTACCGAAGCGCAGGCCAAGGCGAAGATCGAAGAAGTCCAGGCGCGTCTGGCCAAGGGCGAGAAGTTCGAAGCGCTGGCCAAGGAGTTCTCGCAGGATCCGGGTTCGGCCAACAATGGCGGTGACCTCGGTTATGCCGGTCCTGGCGTTTACGACCCAGCCTTCGAGAAAGCCCTGTATTCGCTGAACAAGGATCAGGTTTCCGAGCCGGTTCGCACCGACTTCGGGTTCCACCTGATCAAGCTGCTGGGTGTCGAGGCGCCTGAAGTGCCGACTCTGGCCAGCCTGAAAGACAAGCTGACCCGCGAGCTGAAAACCCAGCAGGTCGAGCAGCGTTTCGTGGAGGCGACCAAGCAACTGGAAGACTCTTCGTTCGAAGCATCCGACCTGGCCCAGCCGGCGCAGGATCTGAAACTGACCGTGCACACCTCCAAGCCGTTCGGCCGTGAAGGTGGCGAAGGCGTTGCAGCCAACCGTGCCGTTGTGACGGCCGCGTTCAGCACCGAAGTGCTGGAAGAGGGTGCCAACAGCACCGCCATCGAGCTGGATCCGGAAACCGTGATCGTGCTGCGCGCCAAGGAGCACCTCAAGCCGACTCAATTGCCGCTGGAAAGCGTGGCCACCGCCATTCGCACCCAGTTGACCAAAGAGCATGCCAGCGCGGCTGCCAAGACCAAGGCGGAGCAACTGATCGCCAGTCTGCGTGATGGCAAGACCCCGCTGGACAAGGCGGTGGACGGTCAGAGCTGGAAAGTCACTGAAGCGGCGAACCGCGCTCAGGAAGGCGTTGATCCAGCGGTGCTCCAAGCGTTGTTCCGCATGCCGAAACCGGCCGCCAAGGACAAGCCGACCTTCACCAGCGTGACGCTGGCGGACGGTAGCCTGACCATCGTGCGTCTTAACGGCGTGAACGAAGCAGCGGCTCCGACCGATGAAGAGAAAGCGCAGTACCGTCGCTTCCTCGCCTCGCGTGTGGGCCAGCAAGACTTCGCGGCGTACCGCAAGCAGCTGGAAGCCGAAGCCGACATCAAGCGTTTCTGATGCCTGGCTGAGCCGCAAGACCCGAGCCCCGGATGAAAATCCGGGGCTTTTTTATGCGTGCTATCCGGCGTTCGGGAAGCCATGGCTCGGGGCATTGACGGTCGCATACAGGGTCAACAGCAATAGGCCCGCGACAATCCACGGGTAACTCCCGACGCCCAGGTTGTTCAGCAACAGACCGCCCGCAAGCCCGCCGCCGGCAATTCCGACATTCCACAGGGTCACCAGCATCGATTGCGCGGTGTCGGCAGCCTCCCTGGCGGTTTTCGCCAGGGCCGTCTGCAACAGCGAGGGCATCGCGCCGAATGCCAGGCCCCAGACGGCGGTGGCGGTGTAGACCTCGCCCGGCCATTCGCGCCACAGACCCAGTGCAATCGCCGACAGCAGGAACAGCGCCGCACTGACCAGAACCAATTGACGCAGCCAGCGATCAATCAGGCTGCCGACGATCCACAGGCTCAGTACCGACGCCAGGCCGAATACCAGCAACACCCGGTCGATTTCTCCGCCAAGTCCCGACGGTTCAAGAAATGGCGCGATGTAGGTGTACAGAAGGTTGTGCGCGACGACGTAGGACAAAGTCACAAACAACACCGATCGCACGCCCGGCAAGGTAAACACCTGACGCAGTGGCAGGCGCTTTCCGGCGCGTTCACCGGCGAAATCCGGCACTTGCCAGCGCACCCAGATCACCAGCAGCAACGTCAGCCCGGTCATGATCGCAAAGCTCAGACGCCAGCCGACCGCCGTGCCCAGCAGCGTCCCGGCCGGAATGCCCAGCGACAGCGCAAGCGGCGCCCCGAGCATGGCCACCGTAATCGCCCGGCCCTGCAAATGAGGTGCGACCATCCGGCTCGCGTACCCGGCCAGCAGAGCCCAGAGCAGCCCGGCGAACACGCCTGCGATCAAGCGTGCAATCAGGGTCAGCCAGTACAGTTCCGACAGTGCAGTGATGCTGTTGGCGATGGCAAATCCACCAATGGCCGACAGCAGCAGCGGGCGTCGGCGCCAGCCTCGGGTGGCAATGGTGAGCGGAATCGCCGCCAGCATCGAACCGATGGCGTACAGCGTGACCAGTTGCCCGATCAGTGCCTGAGAGACATCAAGCCCCGCGCTCATCTGCGGCAGCAGGCCGGCGGGCATCGCCTCGGTCAGCACGGTGATGAAGCCGGCGGTGGCCAGCGCGAGCAGTGTGCCCAGCGGTAGTCGTTCATCGTGCTGGACGCTATTGGTCAGCGGTGTAGAGGTGAGTTGCGCATCGTTCATGATCCAGCATCCCTTTTGCCGAGAAAGACGAAGGCCATAGGGTAGGGCGCTGCACATTCGGGAAAAACAGGTTAGGGTTCCGAACATCTCGGACAAGAATGTCGTGAATCAGGGAGGGATGAATGGACAGCCTGGGCAGTATTTCAGTGTTTGTGCAGGTGGCGGAAACCCGCAGCTTTACCGAGGCCGGCCGCTTGCAGGGCGTGTCTTCGTCGGCGGTCGGCAAAAGCATTGCCCGACTGGAGGCACGACTCAATGTGCGGTTGTTTCACCGCACCACTCGCAGCATCACGCTGACCAGTGAAGGCGCGCTGTTTCTTGAACGTTGCCGCAAGATCCTCGCCGAAGTGGAGGCGGCGGAATTTGAACTGTGCGATGCCGCAGCGGCGCCTCACGGCAAGTTGCGGGTCAGCCTGCCGCAGGTGCATGACCTGGTGATGCCGGTCATGAACGAATTCATGGCGCTGTACCCGCAGATCGAACTGGATCTGGACCTGACTGATCGCATGGTCGATGTCGTTGAGGAGGGCTTCGATGCGGTGATCCGAACGGGTAAACCGCGAGACTCGCGACTCATGGCACGACCGTTGGGCGAGTTTCACATGGTGTTGGTGGCCAGCCCCGCGTATCTGCGCGAGCGCGGCGAGCCGCTGACCCCGGCCGATCTGGCGGAGCACGCCTGCCTGCGCCATACGTTTCACGCCACCGGCAAACTGGAGTCCTGGCCGTTCAAACGCGAGGAGGGCGCTCCCGAGCCGACCCTGCCGACACGCCTGGTCAGTACGTCGATCGAAGCCGTGCGGCATGCAGCGCTGGCGGGCATGGGCATCGCCTGTCTGCCGGACTTCATGATCTTCGAGGCGCAGCAGCAGGGTCGCCTGCAGCGCGTGCTGGATGAGCATCTGGAGCACGTCGGACAGTTCTGGGTGCTGTGGCCGTCGAGCCGGCATGCAACCGCCAAGTTGCGGGTGTTCATCGATCATTTATCGGCGCGACTTTTTCCTGCCACTGAAGGTCGATAGAGTTGTAACTGTTTTAAGACACTAATCCATACGCCGCGGGGCAGCGATCTGTTGCACAATACGCCCCGGACCGTTTTTCCTCAGGATGTTTAATGTTGAATTCTATTCCCGTGCGTTTCATCGGGTTGGCGTTGTTGCTGACCGCCGCTGCCGGCTGCTCCAAGGACAAGCCCATCTACGAGCATGAGAATTTCGACGACTCCGGCACCTTTTCGCGCAATTACCCGGTGACCGACACCGCCAGTTGCGAAGCGGCCCGCCGAGCGTTGCTCAGCCAGGGCTACATCATTACCAGCAATGACCCGAAACTGGTCAGCGGACACAAGAGCTTCCAGCAGACCGGCGAAACCCACCTGGAGATCAGCTTCAACGTGGTATGCGCCGATGATGGCAGCGCAGGCCATCACGCCACCGTGTTCGCCAATGCCCTGCAGGACCGCTACGCGCTGAAGAAGACCAACAACTCGGCCAGCCTCGGTGTCGGCGTGTTGGGCTCGGTTTCGATGCCGATCGGCTCGTCTGACGATTCGATGGTCAAGGTCGCCAGTGAAACCGTGTCGTCGCAGAAGTTCTACGAGCGCTTCTTCACGCTGGTCGAGTTGTTCCTGCCGGCCGAAGCGAAGAAGGCCGCGCACATCACCGAAAAACCGAAGACCGACCTGGGTGTGCCGGAAGCCAAAGCGGCACCGGCTCCGCTGGTTCCAGCCCCCGCGGCTGAACCGACCCCGGCCCCAGCACCGGCCGCCGAGCCCGCTGCAGCACCTGCGCCAGCACCTGCAGAAGCGACCCCGGCCAGTTCCGAGCCGGTAGCGCCGCCAGCGGAAGCGGCGCCGATTACCCCGGCACCGGTTACCGAGCCCGCGCCCGCCACGGAAACCATCACGCCACCGGCCAATCCGACGGATATACCGCCGCCCTCCGAGCCGATTCCGGCCATGCCTGCCTCCGGGCAGTAAACTTCACGCCACGCCTCCGACTCCTGTCGGACGCGTGGCGTTTTGTTGTCTCCCTTGAGCTTTTTCCTGCAAGCCTCGTCGAAAAATATCCCGCGATAAATTCCTGACCGCCTGCTACGTTTATTTCATGAAGGCCGTGTTTCATTTTTCCTTCACACGGGCACTTTATGCTCGAGGCACTGGTCATTTGTTCCAGGCCATTTCAAGCAAGCGTCAGGGGGGATTACGCAATGGATGACTATCAAGAAGAACTGCTCGAATTCCAGGCCTTTGAGCTGGATTCACCAGAGCCTGCGGAAGACGCCACCGAGCTGTAAGGCGTCAGCCTGTCTTGCGGTGACTGCGGCGAAATTCGCCCGGTGTCTGGCCGTTCCAGCGCTTGAAGGCGCGCTGGAAAGCTTCGGCCGAGGCGAAGCCCAGCAGGTAGGCAATTTCACCGAATGCCAGTTCGGTGTCGCGGATGTAGGTCATTGCCAAGTCACGGCGGGTGTCATTGAGGATCGCGCGAAACTGCGTGCCTTCCTCGGCCAGTTTGCGCCGTAACGTCCAGGTCGGCAGCTTCAGGCGTGTCGCCACTTCTTCCAGGTCGGGTTCCCGGCCACCATTGAGCAACGGCCCGAGCAATTGCGTGATGCGTTCGCGCAGGCTGCGGGTGCGGGTCAGTTGTTCCAGTTCCCGTTCACACAAACCGAGCAAATGTTTCCAGGTGCTGGGGCAATGCTCCGGGTTGCGTTGGGCCAGGCTGGTGAGGCTCAGGCGCAGTTGATTGTGTTCAGCGCCGAACTGGATCGGGCATTCGCCGAGTACGGCATAAGCGTCGCGATAATCCGGACTGTCGAATTCGATCTCGATCCGTTCGGCGCGCAAGGGCTCAGGGCTGACGCTCGACAGCTGATGCAGCCAGCCGGCAATGATCGAATCCACCACAAAGCGGTTGTAAGCGTTGTACGGGCTGATTGAGTAGAAGCGCAGCCAAGCACCGCTGGCGTCCTCGTGGAAACTCGACTGGCCACGATAGTTGGAGCCGTACAAGGGCTCGAAGCGAGTCAGGCAGCGAGCGGCTTCGCGTACGGTCGGTGCCTGCGCAGCGGTGACACCGGCCAGCCCGGCCTGACTCAGGCGACTGAGCCGGCCCATGCGCAAACCCAGTGCCGGGTCGCCGGTCAGCTGGATCGCGCCATGCCCCAGGCGCATGTAGCGCGGGATCGACAGGCGCGCCCCGGCTTCGGCCAGTCGTGCGGTGTCCAAACCGTACTGTTCGAGCAATGGCAGCGGGTCGATCTCATGGCTGCGCACGGCATCGGCCAGGCTGTGGACGAAGCCCACCGACAGATCCCCGAGACGCATCGGCAGCGGCTTCACGGTTTACAACCAGAGGTTCAGCAGGCGCGCGCCGCGGGCTTCGCTGTCGGCGAATTGCTGGCCGTTGCTACTGAGGAAACTTTGCCCGGCGCTCGGCTTGTCCCAGAACTGCCCGCGCAGAAACACACTCATACCGGCCAGCGCCTTGCTGGCCGGCGGTTGCGCGGTCAGGGTCAGTTGGTGCCAGGCCTGGCCTACACTGACTGCTCCCGGTTTCAGGCTGACCGAGTCCGGCACGCTCGAGCCTTTGTAACCCTTCCAGGGTTGATCCCACACGCCATGACCGACGACAAACGCGGGCACCGCGATCAGCTGCGCGCCTTGCTCGTCGAGTTTGCGGTAGTTGTCCGGGTACCAGCTGTCGTTGCCGATCAACACGCCGAGGCGTCCGGCCGGGGTGTCGATCACATTGAACCGCGAAGCTTCTCGGGTGCCGGAGTCATCCTGATCGAAGACCGGACGCATCTGCCGCTGTGGCTGGCCGAGCGGCGCGCCGTCACGACCAAACACCACCGTGCTGTTGTACAGCGCGCCGCTGCCGGCCTTGAGCCGGCCGTCGGTAATGTTCGGTTCAGGCAACACGATCGAGCCGGCCACCAGGGTGATGTGGAACTCCTTGGCCAATCCACCGAACAGAGCCTGATAGTCCTTGGCCATGTCCCGGGATTTCATGCGCAGGTGCGCGTCATCCAGACGGCTGCTGCCCTTGGCAGCGAGCCAGGCGCGAGCAAACTGCACCGGGTTGCTCGCCGCCAGCCAGTTCATCGCTTCGGCGAGGGTGGCGGCCTGGTACAGCTCGTCTTTCTCGCCGCTGATCATCAGCCAGGTGCCGACATGCTCCGGCAGGATGACCACGGTTTTATCATTCAACAGCCCCTGATCCTGCGCCTGCTGCAAATAGGCGGCGAGCTTGCGGTGCAGGCGTTCGGGGCTTTGGTAGTCGGTGGGGAACAGCTCGGGCTGGATGCCCAGCAGGTTGCCGCGATCGGCGGGCGTGCCCTGATCGACCGCCAGTTTGATCCGCAGGTCCGACAGGTAATGACCGGTCGGGCGGTCAGCCGCCCACATGGCGTAGAAGGTGAGCGCGGCGATGAGCGCCATGGAAAAAGTCAGGTACAGAAGTTTGCGCATGAAATCCAACAACAACCGGGTACAGGGTGTGCGGACAGGGTAGGGCGCCAGCCCCGGCTTGCCAAGGGGCGCTGCGCATTTGGATCAATAACTTGTCAGTTACGGTCATTGAGTGACAGCGATGCGACTCCTAATCTGTCGAACATGACTGACGGGGGACGCAGAGCTCCCGCATTTTCCGTGATCGCTCGCTGTGGAGTTAACGATGACCGCCACTCAATACCCGCACCTGTTGGCCCCGCTGGACCTGGGATTCACCACCTTGCGCAACCGCACCTTGATGGGCTCGATGCACACCGGCCTGGAAGAGAAACCGGGTGGTTTCGAACGCATGGCGGCGTATTTCGCCGAGCGTGCCCGTGGCGGCGTCGGCCTGATGGTCACCGGCGGTATTGGCCCGAACGACGAGGGCGGTGTGTACTCGGGCGCGGCCAAGCTGACCACCGAGGAAGAAGCGCTCAAGCACCGCATCGTCACCCGCGCCGTGCATGATGCGGGCGGCAAGATCTGCATGCAGATCCTTCACGCCGGCCGTTATGCCTACAGCCCGAAACAGGTCGCACCGAGCGCGATCCAGGCGCCGATCAACCCGTTCAAGCCCAAAGAACTGGACGAGGAAGGCATCGAGAAGCAGATCCGCGATTTCGTCACCTGCTCGGTACTGGCCCAGACCGCCGAGTACGACGGCGTGGAGATCATGGGCTCGGAGGGTTATTTCATTAACCAGTTCCTCGCGGCCCACACCAACCACCGCACCGACCGTTGGGGCGGCAGCTATGAAAACCGCATGCGCCTGCCGGTGGAAATCGTTCGCCGCGTACGTGAAGCGGTCGGCCCGAACTTCATCATCATCTTCCGTCTGTCGATGCTCGATCTGGTGGAAGGCGGCAGCACCTGGGAAGAAATCGTCACCCTGGCCAAAGCCATCGAGCAGGCCGGCGCAACCCTCATCAACACCGGCATCGGCTGGCACGAAGCGCGGATCCCGACCATCGCCACCAAAGTGCCGCGTGCGGCGTTCAGCAAGGTCACGGCCAAGCTGCGTGGCTCGGTGAATATTCCGCTGATCACCACCAACCGCATCAACACCCCGGAAGTTGCCGAGCAGATTCTGGCCGAAGGCGATGCCGACATGGTCTCGATGGCGCGGCCATTTCTTGCCGACCCGGACTTCGTCAACAAGGCTGCCGAAGGCCGCGCCGACGAAATCAACACCTGCATCGGCTGCAACCAGGCCTGCCTCGATCACACCTTCGGCGGCAAGCTCACCAGTTGCCTGGTCAACCCGCGTGCCTGCCACGAGACCGAGCTCAACTACCTGCCGGTCAAGCAGATCAAGAAGATCGCCGTGGTCGGTGCCGGTCCTGCCGGTCTGTCCGCTGCCACCGTGGCCGCCGAGCGCGGGCATCAGGTGACCTTGTTTGATTCGGCCAGCGAGATTGGCGGCCAGTTCAACGTCGCCAAACGTGTGCCGGGCAAGGAAGAGTTCTACGAAACTCTGCGTTACTTCAAACGCAAACTGCAGACCACCAACGTCGAGGTGTGCCTGAACACCCGCGTCGACGTGGCGAAACTGGTCGGGGGCGGTTACGACGAAGTCATTCTGGCGACCGGTATTGCGCCGCGTCTGCCGGCGATTCCGGGTGTCGAGAACGCCAAAGTGCTGAGCTACCTGGATGTGCTGCTCGAGCGCAAACCGGTCGGCAAGCGTGTGGCGGTGATCGGCGCTGGCGGTATCGGTTTCGACGTCTCGGAATTCCTCGTCCATGAAGGTGTGGCCACCAGTCAGGATCGCGCTGCGTTCTGGAAAGAGTGGGGCATCGACACGAATCTGGAAGCCCGTGGTGGCGTGGCCGGGATCAAGGCTGCACCGCACGCACCGGCCCGTGACGTGTTCCTGCTGCAACGCAAGAAGTCCAAGGTCGGCGACGGTCTGGGCAAGACCACCGGCTGGATTCACCGCACCGGTCTGAAGAACAAGCAGGTGCAGATGCTCAACAGCGTCGAATACCTGAAGATCGACGACGAAGGCCTGCACATCCGCATCGGCGAAACCGGCGAGCCGCAAGTGCTGCCGGTGGACAACATCGTCATCTGCGCCGGCCAGGATCCGCTGCGCGAGCTGCACGACGGTCTGATAGCAGCAGGGCAGAACGTGCACCTGATCGGCGGCGCCGATGTGGCGGCCGAACTGGATGCCAAGCGTGCGATCAATCAAGGCTCGCGTCTGGCCGCCGAGCTCTGATCCACCCTAGAATGCCGGCTCTTTGCACAGAGCCGGCCTTCATGTTTCTGCCTCCCACCGACTGGCTACCTCAAGCCCCCCTCGATCCCTTTCATCTGGACTGGCTCACTGCCGCCGGCATTGAAGTCGCGATCCTGCGTCTAGACCGCATCGATCCGCTGATCAGCGGCAACAAGTGGTTCAAACTCGTCGAACATCTGAAGGCCGCCGACCGCGCGGGTGCCGAAGGCATCATCAGCCTGGGCGGTGCGCACTCCAATCATCTGCATGCGCTGGCGGCTGCGGGCAAGCGCCTGGGATTCTCAACGGTCGGGCTGTTGCGCGGGCATCCGCAGGACACGCCGACGGTCAGGGATCTGCAGAATTTCGGCATGCAACTGCACTGGCTTGGTTACGGCGGCTATCGGGCGCGGCACGAGCCGGGGTTCTGGCAGCCGTGGCTGGCGCAGTATTCGACGCTGCATCCGGTGCCCGAAGGTGGCGGCGGTTTGCCGGGGGCGCAGGGTTGCGCGTCATTGAAGGATCAGGTCAGTCAACAACTCGGCAAGCTCGGCTGGGACGACTACCACGGTTGGTGGCTGGCCTGCGGCACGGGCACCACGCTCGCGGGATTGGTGCTGGCGGAGGCCGGTCAACACCCGGTGTATGGCGCAATGGCCGTGCCCGACGATCACGGCGTTGCGGCCAATGTCGAGGCGATTGTCGGTGACACCGGAGGCTTTGAGCTGATCGACGCCAGCCGTGGCGGTTTCGCCAAGGTCGATCCGACGTTGCTTGAGTTCATCGCGCAATCCGAGCAAGCCAGCGGCATTCCCCTCGAACCGCTGTACACCGGCAAAGCCTTGCTGGCACTCAAACAACAGATCGAGGCGGGCCGCTTTGCCCGGGGTTCACGCTTGATCGTTGTCCACACCGGCGGCTTGCAGGGCCGGCGCGGATTCGACGGTTAACCCTGGCTGCGCTTGGGCATCATCCGCAGCAGCGTGTTATCGCGTACCACGTAATGGTGATAGATCCCCGCCAGTGCATGCAGACCGATCAGCCAATAGCCAATCGTGCTGATCAGTACGTGCCAGTATTCAATCTGTTTGGCGAAGGCCTTGTCCTCACTCACCAAAAGCGGCAGGTCGAAACCGTAGAACATCACCTGGTGGCCCTCGGCGCTGGTGATCAGCCAGCCGAGGATCGGCATGCTGATCATGAACAGGTACAAGGCCCAGTGCATCAAGCGTGCGAGGGTGGTTTGCCATTGTGGCGAAGCCGGGAAGATTTTCGGCGCAGGCCCCAGGCTGCGAGCGAACAGGCGAAACCACACCAGCACGAACACAGTCAGCCCGAGCATGTAATGCACTTCGCGGATCAGCGTGCGACCACCACTGCCCTTGGGAAACAGCCCACGCAATTCCATGCTGGCGTACACCAGCACCAACAGCACCAGCATCAGCCAGTGCAACAGGATCGACACGGTGCTGTAACGGGATTCGGAATTTGTCCACGGCATACGGCGTTCCTCACGGTTCAGGGCTCAAGCGTGCCGTTCTGCGACGGCATGCCTTAACTGTAATCCCCTTTGGCGCGTTTGCCCCAGGCTAAAAAAGCTTTCACTGAGCTGCGTCAGCGATTTAGCTGAAAACCACCATGAAAAAACGCCAGTGTCGGGCAGACACTGGCGTTTTTGTTTGCCGCGATGGATGCAATCAGCTGCTTTGCGGCATCTCGCCGTTGGCCAGGCGCTTGTTGATGTCGGCGATCACTTCCGGCAGATCGCTGATGGTGTCGATCATGTAGTGCGGGCGCGAGCCTTCGAACAGCGCGTGAATGCGCTTGCGTTCGCTGGCCAGCGCATCGCTGCCCAGTGCGCGATAGTCTTGGTAATCCAGGCCCAGCGCATTGCCGGAGCAGATCAGCGCCACGGTCCACATCCCGGCGCGACGACCTTCGAGAATCCCCGGCACGGTGTCGTCGATCTTCACGCAGGCGGCGACATCGTCGATGCCCAGTGCAATCACGTTGGCCAGCGCTTGCGCAGGCCATGGGCGGCCGTTCGGCACTTCGTCGGTGGCGACGACGTGGTCGGCGACGTAGCCGTTGGTGGCGGCCAGTGCCACGACCTTGTCCATCACCTGCTTTGGATAACCGGAGCAGGAGCCGATCTTGATCCCTTGCTGACGCAGGTGGGCGATGGTCTCCAGTGCGCCGGGAATCAGCGCCGAGTGCTCGGCGATTTTCTCGATCTGCAGCGGCATGAAGCGGTTGTAGATCGCGGTGACATCATCGTCGGTCGGGGTGCGGCCGAACACCTTGCGATAGCGCTCGGCAACCTGCGGCTGATCGCACAGGGTGCGGATGTGATCCCATTTGCCCATGCCCATCGGGCCCCGGGCTTCTTCGATGGAAACCTGGACGTCGAACTCGGCGAAGGCTTCGACAAAAATCTGGGTCGGTGCGAAGGAACCGAAGTCGACCACGGTGCCGGCCCAGTCGAGGATGGCGGCTTGCAGCTGGGTTGGGTTGTTGTAGTTCATGGAGAAATCCTGCAGGAATGAGTTGTTTGGGCGTTCGGTGTACCTGTGGGAGCAAGCCCGCTCTCACAGGGGATTTGTGGTGTTGCTTAAATTTCCAGGACTTCCATCTCGCGCAGCACTTCACCCACCGCCGCGACGGCTTCGCGCATCTGCGCCGGGGTGACGTAGCCGATGCAGCCGACACGGAAGGTTTCGACCTGGGTCAGCTTGCCGGGGTAGAGGATGTAACCCTTGGCCTTGACCCGTTCGTAGAACTCCTTGAACTGGTAGCGCGGATCTTTCGGTGCGTGGAAGGTCGCGATGATCGGCGCCTGAATCGCAGCAGGCAGGAAACTGCGCAAGCCGAGTTTGCCCATCTCTTCCATCAGCGCCTGGCAGTTGGCGGCGTAACGCGCATGCCGCGCGGGCAGGCCGCCTTCTTCGTTGTATTGCAGCAGCGCCTCGTGCAGCGCGGCGACCACGTGGGTCGGCGGGGTGAAGCGCCATTGGCCGGTCTTCTTCATGTAGCTGTGCTGATCGAACAGGTCCATCGCCAGCGAATGCGAATTGCCGGCGGCTGCGGCCAGGGATTCCTTGCGGGCAAACACGAAACCCATGCCCGGCACGCCTTCCAGGCATTTGCCGGAGGCGGCGATCAGCGCGTCGAACGGGATTTTCTGTGCATCCACCGGTAACGCGCCGAAGGAACTCATGGCGTCGATGATCAGGCGTTTGCCGTGTTGTTCGACGACCTGAGCGATTTCCGGCAGCGGATTGAGAATGCCCGTGCTGGTTTCGCAGTGGATCAGCGCTACGTGGGTAATGTCGTTGTCGGCGCGCAGCAGGCGGTCGACGTCGGCGGCGGTGGTCGGTTCGTCTTCAGCGGTTTCAAAGGTGCTGAACGAGCGGCCGAGCACTTCGCAGATTTTCGCCAGACGCTTGCCGTAGGCGCCGTTGATCAGTACCAGCACCTTGCCGTCGCGAGGGACGAGGGTGCCGATCGCGGCTTCGACGGCGAATGTTCCGCTGCCCTGCAACGGTACGCAGTGGTGGGTGGCGGCGCCGTTGAGGATCGCCAGCAGTTGTTCGCACAGGCTGGCAGTCAGTTGATTGAAGCGGTCATCCCATGAACCCCAGTCGACCATCATCGCCTGGCGGGTGCGGGCCGAAGTGGTCAACGGGCCGGGAGTGAGCAGGATGGGGGCGGCAGTACTCATTCGTGTGTCCTCGCGATTGCGCTGTGGGATGAAGCTACGGGGCCTACGTTGCAATTGGGCGGATCATCAATCAAATTGTTTGTTGTTATGCCAGCCATCAGTGAGGGTTATTCATGAACCTGTTCCAGCTCCGCGCCTTCGACGCCGTGGCCCGTGAAGGCAGCTTTACCCGTGCCGCTGCCCGGTTGTTCATCAGCCAGCCGGCGGTCACCGGGCACATCAAGGCGCTGGAGGAGCATTACCAGATCACCCTGTTACGACGCACGGCGCGCCGGGTCGAGTTGACCGAGGAGGGCACCAAACTGGCGGCGATCACCCGGGCGATGTTCGGCATGGCCGAAGAGGCCCAAGCGTTGCTGGAAGCCAATCGGCAGTTGCTGACCGGACGCCTTGAGGTGGCGGCGGACGGCCCGCACATGGTCATGCCGATGCTCGCCAGCCTGCGGGCGCGCTATCCGGGGATCACGGTGAATCTGCGGTTGGGCAATGCTCAGGAAACCTTGGCGGCGTTGTTGTCCGAGCACGCCGACGTGGCGGTGCTGACCGAGGTCGAGCCGCGCAAAGGGCTGCATCTGCAAGCATTGAGTGAATCGCGGATCTGCGCGCTGGTGCCGGCGGGGCATCCATGGGCGACACGTTCCGGCGAGGTCAGGCTCAAGGAGTTGGATCAGGTGATCATGGTCTTGCGCGAGCCGAGTTCGATTACCCGGCGCACGTTTGATCAGGCCTGTGCCCAGGCGTCGGTCAGTCCACGGGTGTTGCTGGAACTGGACAGTCGCGAGGCGGTGACGGAAGCGGTGGCGGCTGAGTTGGGGGTTGGGGTGGTGTCATCGGTGGAGGTCAGTCATGACCCCCGTGTCGTCGCGATTCCCATTGCCGGAGAAGGGCTGGTGAACCGGCACATGATCGGCTGCGTGGAGCGCCGGCGGGAATTGCGGTTGATTCAGGCGTTTTTCGGATTGGCCCCCACCTGATACCCACCAGATCGTTCCCACGCGGACGGTTCGACGCCTCGACGTGGGAATGATCTACACCAGGCTTTCGCGCACCATATCCAGAAACGTCGCCACCACCCGCCGCGAACTCTGCTCGCGCAGGCACACCAGTGTCTCGGTCAAGCGCCGGGTGCAATCGGTGATCGGCAACGCGCAAACCCGCGAGTCCGCACCAAACTCCGCCGCCGACACCACCCCCACGCCAATCCCCACCACCACCGCCTCCCGCGCCGCTTCCCGGCCCTCGACCTGAATCGCCGGGCGGATGCGGAAGCCGGCGCGGGCCATTTCCTCTTCCAGGGTCTGGCGGGTCACCGAGCCGTGTTCGCGCAGCACCAGCGGCGTGTCGTCCAGATCTTCCAGGCAGATCGATTCACGCTCGGCCCACGGATGATGGCGGGAGACGAACGCCACCATCGGGTCGTTGCGCAGCGGCACACACAGCAGGCGTTCATCGCTGACATCGCGACCCAGCAACGCCAGATCGGCCTGATAGTTGAACAGTCGGAACAGCGATTCATCGGTGTTACCGGTCTCGATCTTTACGCTGATCCCCGGGTAGCGTTCGCAGAACCGGGCGATCTGCGGCAACACATGCACCGGCGCATCCACCGCCAGAATCAGGCTGCCGGTCCGCAAGGCCTGAGACTCCTGCAACAACTCCTGAGCTTCGGCCTCGACCACAAACAGACGCTGGGTGATCGCCAGCAAGCGTTCGCCCAAATCGGTCAGGCGCACCGAGCGTTTGTTGCGATGGAACAGCAACACACCGAAGCGTTCTTCCAGCTTGCGCACCTGGTCGGAAATCGCCGGCTGCGTCAGATAAAGCCGCTCGGCGGCCTTGGTGAAGCTTCCGTGCACGGCCACGGCGTGAAAGGCTTTGAGCTGGGCATGGGAAACCGACATGTTCTGACACCAGTAACAAGCTGAACTTATGTGTGAAATACGATAAATCGATTTTATTTATTAAACAGTAATTGCTTTGATCGGCTCACGCCAACGCTGACTGCCCGGTTGGGCAGCGACGTTGGCCATGAGCCTGTGCGTGCAACACCAGGACTCATCTGACCGGTATCGCCGAAGGGACGGGGTGATATCGCAGTGCTCAACAATAAAAACACAGGCGTTTACTTATCGATTCTGCCGGCACACTCACACCCTGAGGTCAGAACCACAATGAACAAGCACATCGGCACCCTTGCGCGTTGGCGCATGCAGATCTTCGCTGTCACCTGGCTCGCTTACGCCGCGTTCTATTTCACCCGCAAAGCCTTTTCGGTGGCCAAACTGGGCATCGCCGAAGACCCCAGCTTCACCCTCGACAAAATGGCCATGGCCAACCTCGACGCGATTTACCTGGCGGCCTACGCCATCGGTCAGTTCACCTGGGGCATGCTCGCTGACCGCTTCGGCCCACGGGTCGTGGTACTCGGCGGTTTGCTGATTTCCGCCGCTGCGGCGCTGGTGATGGGCAGTTTCGCGACGCTGCCGATCTTCGCCACCTGCATGCTGATTCAGGGGCTGGCGCAGTCCACCGGCTGGTCGGGGTTGTGCAAGAACCTCGGCAGTTTCTTCCCTTCCGAACAACGGGGGCGCGTGCTCGGGTTGTGGAGTTCCTGCTATGCATTCGGCGGTCTGGTGGCCTCGCCGTTTGCCGGTTGGTGGGCGTACACGTTGATTGGTTCGTGGCACGCGGCGTTCATTTCCAGTGCGGCGGTGGTCGCGGTGGTGGCGGTGTTGTTCTTCATCTTCCAGCGCGACAAACCGGAAGACGTCGGCCTGCCCGCCGTGGAGCCGGAGCCGGTGATCAGCGCCGAAGAGGCCGAAGCCAACAGCAAACTCAGCGTCTGGGAGCCGCTCAAGGAAATCCTGCGCAACCGTACGGTGCTGGTGCTGGGTCTGGCGTATTTCCTGTTGAAACCGGCGCGTTACGCGATTCTGCTGTGGGGGCCGGTGATTGTGTTCGAGCAGATGCCTTCAGTCGGCAAGGTCGGCGCAGCGATCATTCCAACGGCATTTGAACTGGCGGGCCTGCTGGGTCCCATCATGATCGGCCTCGCCTCGGATAAACTGTTCGGCGCCCGCCGCATGCCGGCCTGCGTGTTGAGTCTGCTGGCGCTGACCGTGACCCTCGCGCTGTTCATGGGCGCCTTGCACACCGGCAGCGTGATGCTGGTGGTCGCACTGCTGTTCGTGATGGGCCTGACCCTGTACGGCCCGGACTCGATGATCAGCGGCGCGGCCGCGATCGATTTCGGCAAGGCCAGGGCCGGCGCCACGGCGGCGGGGTTCGTCAACGGCTGCGGCTCGGTCGGTGCGGTGCTCGGTGGTTTGCTGCCGGGTTACTTCGACTCGGTGACGGTGTTCATCGTGTTCGCCGGTTGCGCGCTGTTTTCGGCGCTGGTGCTGATTCCGCACTGGAACAGCCGCCCGGTCGGCGTCATGGAACCACGTGCCTACGTGCCCAACCGCGCCCTGACCATCAAACCCCTGCGTAACTGAAAACCCTCGCCTCGCGGCCTGCTGCGGCATTCGCGGCAGGCTGTGCCGTGGCCGACTGACTGGAGAATTTTCATGAGACCGTTTTGGCTGGAGCAGGCTTTGCAGCTCGACACGTCCGAACCTTGCCCGCCGCTGCAAGGCGATGTGCGCACCGACGTGTGCATCGTCGGCGGTGGTTACACCGGGTTGTGGACGGCGATCATGCTCAAGCAGCAGAACCCCGAACTCGATGTGTTGCTGATCGAAGCCGACATTTGCGGCGCCGGCGCCAGTGGGCGCAACGGCGGCTGTGCGCTGTCGTGGTCGGCGAAGTACTTCACTCTGGAACGACTGTTCGGCGTCGAAGAGGCGGTGCGGCTGGTCAAGGAATCCGAGCGCAGCATCCACGCCATCGGCGAGTTCTGCGAGCAGTACGGCATCGACGCCGATTACCGCCTCGACGGCACGCTTTACACCGCGACCAACCGCGCGCAATGCGGCTCGACCGACGCCGTGATTGCGGCGCTGGAGCGCAACGGCATCAACTCGTTTACCCAGCGGCCGGTCGCTGATGTACAGCGCATGGCCGGATCGGCAAAACACCTGGAAGGCTGGTTCTCGCCGGCCGCCGCCAGCGTGCAGCCGGGCAAACTGGTGCGCGGCTTGCGCCGGGTGGCGTTGCAACTGGGCGTGCGGATTCATGAAGGCACGGCGATGACCGGTTTGGAGGAGGGCCGTCCGGCGCGCCTTCACACGGCGAGCGGCGGGGTGACCGCCGACCGCGTGGTGCTGGCGATGAACGCGTGGATGGCCCGTGCTTTCCCGCAGTTCGAGCGCAGTGTGGCGATCGTCTCCAGCGACATGCTGATCACCGAACCGCGTCCGGATCTGTTGCAGGAAATCGGTTTGACCAGCGGCGTGACCGTGCTCGATTCGCGGATTTTCGTGCACTACTACCACAACACCCCGGACGGCCGGATCATGCTCGGCAAGGGCGGCAATACCTTCGCTTACGGCGGGCGGATGCTGCCGGTGTTCGACCAGCCCTCGCCCTATACCGGGTTGCTCAAGCGCAGCCTCGACGACTTCTTCCCGGCCTTTGCCGATGTGAAAGTCGACGCAACCTGGAACGGCTCCTCGGATCGCTCGGTCACCGGCCTGCCGTTCTTCGGCCGGATGAGTGCCAGCGGGAATGTGTTCTACGGTTTCGGTTATTCCGGCAGCGGCGTCGGGCCGTGCCACATGGGCGGGCAGATCCTCGCTTCGCTGGTGCAGGGCCTCGACAACCCATGGACACGCTCGCCGCTGGTCAACGGGCCGCTGGGTTACTTTCCGCCGGAGCCGATCCGCTACCTCGGCTCGCTGATGGTGCGCAACGCCATTCGCCGCAAGGAGCGCGCCGAGGATCACGGTCGGCGACCCCGGCACCTTGACGTGCGTCTGGCGAAATTCGCGGCGGCGGCGGGCAAGGCCGACAAGGCGTGAGCGTCAGCGCGGCGGGGTGGAGCGGTTGAGCAGCCAGTCGAGCAACAGGTCCTCGTCGGGCTCGGTTTCTCTCGGTTGTGCCGGTTGGGGCCGGCAGGCGTCGAGGCAGAGGATCGGTCGGTCGGGATCGCTGTCGAGAAAACTGACCCAGACTTCGCTGCCGGCGCAGGGAAGATTTTCCCGAGGCACGCAGGCGTCAGCATGGGGCATGACCAACGGCAGCCACAGCCCTTCGCTTGCACCGTTACGTGAACGCTCCGGCCATAACCGGACGGCCATGCGTCCCTGATCGTCCACCTGCGCCGGTTGCCCCGGCGCACCGAGCAATTGCGCCGGGTGATACCCCGGAATGCGCGGACGCGGTTGTTGCGGCGACGGGCGAAACGGGGTCGACCAGGGCAGCGCGGTGAAGTCGTTGTGATAGCGGCGAGCCGTGGGAACTGGGTCGAGAATCGAAGGTTGCTGGCCCTGATGACGCAATTCGGTGATCAGCCACTGCTCGTTGAAGGCGTTCACCGGGTGCTCCGTGACTTGCAACAGGCGCCCGCTGAGCAGGCGCAGACAATCGCTGCGGCCCTGAATCGAGCGCGACCGGCAGCGTTGGCGCTCGAGCAGACGGCGACTGCGCTGGGTGGCGTGACGTTGCGCAGTTGGCAGAGACTCCTGTGGGGCGACGGCACTGCCCAGCGTGTGATTGGCGGCCTCCTGACCCTTGATCGGTCGCCCTCGCTCTCGTACGCCGGCAGGCATCGCAGGCATTACCGCCTCATGCCGCTGGAACAGGCTGCTGAGGCCGCTGGTTGACGCATCGAGCTGGGTGTTGAAAGGAATCGCCGTCAGTTGCTGTGGCAGGCTCAGGCTGTCATCGGCGAACACCACCACATGGCCGTCCGGCTGATGTTCGAAGTGGTAGTGAATGCCTTCCTCTTCGCAAAGCCGTTGCAACAGGGCCAAATCGGTTTCGTCGTACTGAATGCAGAACGGACGCGGCGGATAGTGGCCGACGGTCATCTCGATCCGGTAGCTGTGGGCGGGCAGGTGATGTTCGATCAACAGTTGCTCAAGGATGGCCGGCACGCTCAGTTGCGTGAAGACCCGGCGTACGGGATGTTGCTCCAGCGCTTGCAGATGCGGCATCAGCACCAGTTGGTAGGCGATCCGGTGCGTTGCGCGATGTTCGCAGCTGGCACTTTGAATGATGCCGTGAATGCCGTGATCCTCATCCAGGTGCAGAAACGCCGCCTGATGCAGCAGCCTGCCGGGTGACCAGGCGGGCGCCAGGCCCATGACCTCGATTTCAAACCGATAAGGCTGATTCAGCGCTTCATGACCGCTGAAGCGCAGCACCGGCAGGCTTATCCCGCCTTCGGCCAGGGTCAGTGAAAACGGACTTTCCTTGTCATTGAGCATTCGGGCAGGCTCTGTTCTGGCAATACGGGCGACAGAGGGTACGAAAACGCGACGTTGATTGGACATGGCAAACCGGTTTTTCAGAATCGCCCTACAAGGCGCGTAGAAGATGTCGATCCGCAGCGGATTTTTTGGTCGATTGCCGACTTTAGGCCGTATAAACTTGCCGCCATGCGTCGGCCAATAGATGTCTCGGCGCCACAGATCAAGAGAGTGAGTAATGGGCGCACAGTGGAAGGTTAAACACAAAGAAGCGGCAGCCAACGCCAAGGGCAAGATCTTCGGCAAACTGGTGAAGGAAATCACCATTGCTGCGCGTAACGGTGCCGATACCGCCACCAACGCACACCTGCGTCTGGTGGTCGAACAGGCCAAGAAAGCCTCGATGCCCAAGGAAACCCTGGACCGTGCCATCAAGAAGGGTGCTGGGCTGCTGGGCGAAACCGTGCAATACCATCGCGTTACCTACGAAGGCTTCGCACCGCATCAGGTGCCGCTGATCGTCGAGTGCGTGACCGACAATATCAACCGCACCGTGGCGGAAATCCGCGTGGCGTTCCGCAAGGGTCAACTGGGTGCTTCCGGTTCCGTTGCCTGGGACTTCAACCATGTCGGCATGATCGAAGCGTCGCCGGACACCCCGGACGCCGATCCGGAAATGGCCGCGATCGAAGCCGGCGCGCAGGATTTCGAAGCGGGCGAAGAGGGTGCGACCCTGTTCCTGACCGATCCGACCGACCTCGATGCCGTGCAGAAAGCCCTGCCGGAACAAGGCTTCACCGTGCTGTCGGCCAAACTCGGCTACCAGCCGAAGAACCCGGTCAGCGGTCTGAGCGACGAGCAGATGGCTGAAGTCGAGGCGTTCCTCGAAGGCCTGGACAACCATGACGATGTGCAGGACATGTTCGTCGGTCTGGCCGGCTGATTTTTCGAGTCAGTAACGCTGCAATCGCGAGCAGGCTCGCTCCCACATTTGATCAGTGACCCTTTACAGGGGTGATACAAGTCGATTGTGGCAGCGAGCCTGCTCGCGATTGATCGCGCAGCGGTCATTACTGTTGCAGCACCTCAACGATCTCGCCGAACCCCGGCCGTGCCAGCACGTCCGGCTGACAGCACTGCTGTTCCAGGGCCTCCAGCGCCTGACGTTGTTCATCGCTCAACCCCGAGTCGATGCGTGCCAGCAGTTCCCCCAGCAAAATCCCGAACGCCCGCACTTCGAGGCGCTGCAGTGCACGGGTTTCAGGCGTGTCCGCCGTGGCATGGAATGATGCCGCGCCAAAATCCCCCAGCAGACAATCGCCCTGATCGTTCAACAGAATGTTGTGTCCGTAGAGATCGCCATGGGTGATGCCGTGACGGTGCAGATGCCCGGCGACCGAGGCAATGCCCCGGGCAATACGCAGGGCGACGTCGGCACTGAAACGGCAATCATCGGCATACACATCCCGTGAACAGGACGCCAGGCTCGGCAGTCCGGCCAGGTTGCGGTAACTCGAATCGATCAGTTGCATCACCAGGCCTTGCTGACCATCGGGATGCTGGTCGATGCGGCCTTCGACGCGAATCAGGTTCGGGTGCATCCCGGCGGTGATGCACGCGTTCATTTCATGCAGCGGCGAGCCGTCGCTGGTCATCTCACCCTTGTACAACTTGACCGCCACCGGCGTAGCCGACTGGTCCGCAGACTGCCACTGCGCCCGGTAAATCACCCCGGAAGCGCCTTCGCCCAGCCGTTGCTCCAGCTGCAGCGCCGACCAGTCGATCAGGGGCGCGTTGTTGAGCGCGTCGGCATCGGCTTCGGTTTCCAGCGGATTGCCGGCGTAGGCCAGCCAGGTCAGGCTCGGCAAGGTCAGCAGCCATTGCGGCAGCACGGTCAACTGGTTGGCGGCAATACGGATCAGTTCCAGCCGATGGCACTGGCTCAGTGACGGCGGCAGCGTGCGCAGGCGATTGCCGGCGAGCATGAGCTTTTGCAACAGCGGACGCTCGCCCAGTTCGGTGGGCAGGGTTTCGATGGCGTTGTCGGTCAGGATCAGCCAGCGCAACTGCGGCGGCAGCGCCGCGCCGGGCACTTGGGTGATCCGGTTGGCCTTGAAACCGATCATCGTCAGCGCCTGACACTGGCCCAGGCACGCCGGCAACCGGGTGAGCTGATTGTCCGAGCAGAACAGCACGCGCAGGCGTGTCAGGCGGTGCAAGTCGTCCGGCAGGCTGCTCAGGGCATTGCCGCTGAGGTTGAGCACTTCCAGCGTGTCGGCCAGGTTGAAAATCTCCGGCGGAAATTCAGTCAGGCCTTCAGCCAGGTCGAGCCGGGTGATGCCCGACAGTTCGCCGGCGCGCAGTTGTGCAAGGGTGTGCATGAAAAGGATCGCTATCTGGAAGGCGCCCGAGCGCCGGAAATGGGCGGCATGATAACGGCAAATCAGCCCGGTTCGTGCACTTCGCGCAATTGCCCGAGCCTGCTGCGGGTGCGGGCCAGATCGATCGCCTGGCCGCCGAGGCTTTCACGCAACGGGAGCTGGCCGAGCAGGGTCAGGTGTTTGTCCTGGTCGTAGAGCACGTCGATCAGATTGATGAAGCGTTGCTGGGCGGCGATCGAACATTCGCCCAACTCCGGCAGCTCATCGATGATCCAGTGGTCGAAGCGCCGGCACAGTTCCAGATAGTCCATCACGGCGGTGGGCTGTTCGCAGAGGTCGTTGAAGGTGAAACCGACGCGCCGGTCTTCGCACAGCCGCGCCTGCAAATGCCGACTGCCGACCGCCAGAGACAACGGCGTGGTGCCGAGTGGCGGCAGCTTCAAGGCCTGGCGCTGCGCCGGGGTGGCCGGCCAGACGTAATAGCCCTGGGTGAACACCTGGTGCGCATGCCGGCGCGCCTGGCTGCGGTAATCGTGCGGGCCGCCGACTTCCATGACCTGCATGCGCGCATTGATCAGGTCGATCACCGGTTTGAACCGCGCGTGGTACAGCGGGTTGGGCAGCAAGCCTTCGGGCGGGTAGTTGGACGTCACCAACAGCAGGATCCCGCGCTTGAACAGCGCCTTGAACAAGCGGGTGATGAGCATTGCATCGCCGATGTCATGCACATGAAATTCATCGAAACACAGCACCCGACAGTCCAGCAGCAGCGCATCGAGGGTAACGGCCAAGGCATCGTCGCAGTCACGATGCTCGAACATGCCTTGGTGCAACTGGGCGAAGAACCCATGGAAGTGCAGACGGCGCTTTTGCGCAATCGGCAACGCCTCGAAGAATCCGTCCAGCAGCCAGCTTTTGCCGCGCCCGACCGCCCCGTGCAGATACAGGCTGGGCGGGGTTTGCGCAGGTGTGCCGAACAACAGGCCGGCCTGCTGCGCCATGCAGTCGATGACCCGCTGCTGGCTGTGGCTGAGGGTGTAGCCCTGGCCGTGGGCCTTTTGCCGGAAATAGTCACGCACCGATTGCGCACTGGCGGCGCATTGGCCCGCAGCGGTACTGGAGCGTTTGCCGAAGAGGCGGCGCAAGGCTGACCAGCGATGGGTCAGACGCGAACGTTCGGGCGGTCGGGCGGGCACTGCAATCACTCCGTCATCATCGGGCCGGCTCCCCGCGAGCGCGGCGGCGTAGTGTAACCAGACGGGTAGTTTTGCTTCCACTGCGCTTTATCGTTTTCCCGGACAGTAATCTGCGGCATGTACAGGTTTTTTCAACATTATGAATCGACCTGTTGCCAACCTTTCGAAACAAATCCCGGCGGTTGCCTGGATCCAATCGACTGGCGCAATCGGTGTCCGTTGCTAACCTGAAACACTGTAACGGCAGATACGCCGTCGCGATCAAGGAGCGGGCGGTGAAAGCAGGGATGGTCTGGGCATTGCTGGGCGGGCTCGCGGCACCGGCCCACGCCGCCGATCTTCAGGTCGAGGTGCGGGTCGATGTGCAACGCGGTTGCCAGTTGATTGGCCAGCAACGTGAAGCCGGTATCGAACAGCTGGGCGTGCTCGATTTCGGCGTCACGGCGCGGCTTGGCGACCGGGACGGGCCACTCGGCGCGGCGCTGACGAATTCGCGCCTGCCGCGTCTGGAATGCAACCCGGACACCCCGTACCAGTTGCGTGTCGATGGCGGCCTGCACGGTGGCGTCGGCGAGGTGCGTTATATGGCGGGAGAGGCCGGCAGCAAGCCGATTCCCTATCGCCTGTATCAGGACCCTGCGCGGCGGGTGCCGCTGGTGGTGGATGTGCCGGTCAGTGGCCGGGTGCCGGACAGCGGCACGGTGGACTTGCCGCTATACGGGCGGATCGAACGGATGGCCGAAGTGCCACGGGTCAGCCGGTATTCGGATCTGGTGAAGGTGACGGTCACCTGGTGATCGCGGCGTTTTTTCAGCCATCCGCTGGATCCGGGCGGCGCAGGGAAGGGCGTTCAGTGATGAGCGCAATGTTCGAGTGATCCTGAAGGAGTAGGCGCTCAATGATGGACAGACACGGGCGGGTAATCGCCATAGCCACGCTGCTGATGTTCGCCGAGGTCGCGCCAGCGGCAGTCAGTGGGCAGATCGTCGCGCGGCTGACGTTGATTGCCGGCTGCGAAGTGACCAACGCCTCCAGCCCCGCCGGCCCGGTAGACGGGCTGGGCTCACTCGATTTCGGCCAGCAGGGCCCGACCTGGAATGCACCGATCAAGGCCAGCCTCAGCGAAGCAGGCAGCGGCCAGCTCAATGTCGCCTGTAACCCTTCGGTCACCGGGTTCACCGTGACCATCGACGGCGGCACCCATGGCGACGGCACCACACGCCGCCTGAGCAATGGGCGCCAGACACTTCCCTATCAGCTGTTTCTCGATGCCTCCGGCAGCCAGAGCTACAGCATTGGTCAACAACACAATTTCGCTGTCACCAGCGGCGCACAGATACCCATTCCGGTATTTGGCTCGGTGGTGGCGAACACCCGTGCGGTACCGGCCGGTGTCTATACCGACACCCTGACGGTGACGCTCGACTGGTAACCCCGTAGAGGACGGACACCATGCGTACGATTGCATCAAGGATAGCTTTGTCGTTGCTCGGCCTGACGCTCGCTTCCAGCGTCAATGCCGCCACCACGGTCACCGGCCAGATCACCTCCAGCCTGACCCTGATCAGCAGTTGCCAGGTCAACGGTTCCGGCGGTTCTACCGGGCTGAACTTCGGTGCGTTGAACTTCGGCACCGCCAACAGCCTGTTCACCACGGCGACCGGACAGGTGCTGGGCGGCGGGGGCGGGGCGCTGTCGATCCTGTGCTCGGCTGGCACCACGCCGACGGTCAAGGTCCGGGCGGGCGCCCATGACGGGCTCTCGCCGGGTGGCACTCGCGCGTTGTATGACGGAGTGGCCAATTACGTGCCGTATGACTTGTACACCGACGCCGGGCACTCCCAATTGTTGGCCATCGACGGGGTGATCAACCTCGCGGCCAGCACCGGTGTAGCGCAGACCGTGAACATCTACGGTCAGGCGGTCGGCAAGGCCGGGCTGCCGGCGGGCACGTACACCGACACGATTTCCGTTGAACTGACGTTCTAGCGCCATGGGCCGGCATGGCTGTGCGGGGCTGTTGCTGCTGTGTGCGGGCAGCTTGCCGCTGCCGTTGGCGGCGGTCACCAGTCAGAGCTTCCAAGTCAGTGCCACGGTGACACCGGGCTGTCTGGTGGTGGGGGGCGTATCGAACTATGGCGGGCTGAATTTCGGTTCGCGGTCGGCGCTTGCCACCGGCACGGTGCAGGTCGCATTGACCGGTGGCGTGACGCTGCAATGCACGCCGGGGGTGGCGCTTAACATGACGGTCGATGGCGGCCAATACAACAGCGGCGGACGACGCATGCAGATCAGCGGAGGCAGCGCGAAGGTGGCCTATGCGCTGTTTCGCGATGCGGCGTACAGCCAGAGCCTGGGCATCGGCCAGAGCGTGGCGGTGGCCTACAGCGATGCGAACAACATCAGTCTGCCGATCTACGGGCAGGTGCAATTACCGGGCAATCAACCCGGGGGGACATACAGCGATGTGTTGCAGGTGCAGCTGTCGTGGTGATGTGAAATGACAAGGAGCAGGTTTATGGGGTTTTTCACGTCACGCTATTCGTTCGCGTGTTGCGCCGTGCTGGCGCTGGTCATGTTCGGGACGCTCAAGGCCCAGGCTGCCAGTTCGGTGCTGATCTGGCCGATCGACCCGGTATTGGAGGCCGATCAGCAGGCCAGTGCGCTGTGGCTGGAAAATCGCGGCACGGAAACCGCCAACCTGCAGATACGCGTGTTCGGCTGGAGCCAGAGCGGTTTCGAAGAGCAATACCGCAATCAACGCGAGGTGATCGGCAGCCCGCCGGTGGCGAAGATCGAGCCGGGACAGAAGCAACTGGTGCGTCTGACCCGTACCAAGGACGTGCCGCCAGGCCAGGAGCTGGCGTATCGGATCATCATCGATGAAATCCCCTCGGCCCAGCCGCCCGTCGCCGAAGACGGCAAGACTGCGGCGGCGATCCGCTTCCAGATGCGCTATTCGGTGCCACTGTTCGCCTATGGCGCGGGGTTGTGGAGCAAGGAAGACAGCGCCCGCCAGCGTGACCCCAAGGGTATCGGCCTGCCGCAATTGAGCTGGCGCACGGTGGCGGTGGAGGGCCGTCCTTATGTGGAAGTGCGCAATCAGGGCGCGGTGCATGCGCGACTGACCGATGTGGCCATCACACAGGGCGGTCAAAGCAAACCGCTGGCCGAGGGATTACTCGGCTACGTACTGCCCGGCGCGGTGATGCGCTGGCCGGCACCGGGGCCGGTGGCGGGAGAGCTGGCGGGACGGATCAATGGCGCGGCCAAGGTGCAGAGCATTCCGCCGGCGCGATAGCCATAGCGAGTCATGTCGAAGTGATCAGGCTTCGGCGCCAGCGGTTTCAGGAGGAATCAGTCCATTGACGGACGTAACACGCTAATGAGTCCAGGATGGGCTCGCCGTATTCAGCGTCCGTTGTGGCTCATGACCGGCGCGTGGTGCCTGATGTTCATTCATCCATCCGGGGCCGGTGAACTGCCGCCGCCTCCCAGCGGCATGGAGGCCGTGAGTGATGCACAGTTGTTTCTGGAACTGGTGGTCAACCAGATGAATACCGGTCGGGTGGTGGCGGTGGAGCAGCGCGACGGGCGCCTGTTCCTGCCTGCCAGCGTATTGCGCGATACCGGCATGAAGCTGCCGGAAGAGGCCGGTGCCGAAGTCGATCTCGACGGCCTGCCGGGCCTGCACAGCGATTACGACAGCGTCAGCCAGCGCTTGCTGCTCGACGTGCCGCCGGACTGGCTGCCGGAGCAGTTCATCGGCAACCGCGAGGTTTATCCGCGCACCCCGGCGCTGAGCAGTTTCGGCGCGTTGTTCAACTATGACCTCTACCTCAATGACACCGACGACGTCGGCACTTATCTGGCGGCGTGGAACGAGGTGCGGCTGTTCGACAGTTGGGGCACGTTGTCGAACACCGGGCAATATCGCCGCACATTGTCAGGGGATGCGGTCAGCACGCTGGACAACGGCTATCTGCGTTACGACACCACCTGGCGCTACTCCGATGATGAACGGATGCTGACCTACGAGGCCGGGGACGTGGTCAGCGGCGCCTTGCCCTGGAGCAGTTCGGTACGGCTGGGCGGTGTGCAGTTCTCGCGGGATTTTGCGGTGCGTCCGGATCTGGTGACCTATCCGCTGCCGCAGTTCGCCGGGGAAGCGGCGGTGCCGTCCTCGGTGGATCTTTTTATCAACGGCTACAAATCCAGCAGCACCGACCTGCAGCCGGGCCCGTACACCCTGACCAACATTCCGTTTATCAACGGCGCGGGCGAGGCGGTGGTGGTCACCACTGATGCGTTGGGCCGGCAGGTGTCGACCACGGTGCCGTTCTACGTCACCAGCAGCCTGTTGCAAAAGGGTCTGAGCGATTTTTCGGTGGCTGCCGGTACGTTGCGCCGGGATTATGGCCTGAAGGACTTCAGCTACGGGCCGGGCGTGACCTCGGGCAGTCTGCGCTACGGCGTCAGCGACACGTTTACTCTGGAGAGTCATGCCGAAGCGGCGGATTCCCTCACCCTCGGCGGGATGGGCGGCAACTTGCGTCTGGGCAATTTCGGGGTACTCAACAGTGCAATCAGTCAAAGCCGTTTCGATGGCGACGGCGGTCAGCAACTGAGCCTCGGTTATCAATACAGCGGCCAGCGCTACAGCTTTTCCTATCAGCGTCTGCAACGCCGTGACCGCTATGCCGACCTGACGGTCGTGGACAGTCCATACACCACACTCAGCCGGCGCAGTGAACAGGCGACACTGAGCCTCAACCTCGAACGCTGGGGCAGTCTCGGCGTCGGGTATTTCGATATACGCGCGGCGGACGAAACCCGTACGCGGTTGCTCAACCTGAGCTGGAGCAAACCGCTGTGGCACAACAGCAGTTTCTACCTGTCGGCCAACCGCGAAATCGGTGACAGCAACTGGGCGGTGCAGGCGCAACTGGTGATTCCGTTCGACCTGCGCGGCAGCCTGGCCATCAGCAGCGAACGCAGCAAGACCGGGCAGACGCAGCAGCGGGTCAACTACAGTCGCGCCGTGCCGTCCGAGGGCGGGGTGGGCTTCAATCTGGGCTACGCCAAGGGCGACGGCGCCGATTACCGTCAGGCTGACGTGACCTGGCGTCTGCAATCGGTGCAATTGCAGGCCGGCGTCTATGGCACGTCCGACGCGGAAACCCGTTGGGCCGATGCCAGCGGCTCGCTGGTGTGGATGGATGATCAAGTATTCGCCGCCAACCGTATCGACGATGCGTTCGTGGTGGTCAGCACCGACGGCTACGCGGACATTCCGGTGCGTTACGAGAACCAGCAGGTCGGCCAGACCGACCGCAACGGCCATTTGCTGGTGCCGTGGAGCAGTGCCTATTACCGCGGCAAGTACGAAATCGATCCGTTGAACCTGCCGGCCAACGTGCGCAGCCCGAATGTCGAACAGCGCGTTGCCGTGCGCCGGGGCAGCGGCTATCTGCTGGAGTTTCCGCTGAGCCGGGTGATTGCCGCGAGCATCGTGCTGGTGGATGCGCAGCAGAAGGAGTTGCCGCTGGGCAGTGGCGTGCTGCACGAACAGAGCGGCACGCGGACGGTGGTCGGCTGGGACGGACTGGTCTACCTGGAAAACCTCCAGGCGCAGAATTCGCTGCGGGTGACTCTCGCGGACGGCAAGACCTGCCAGGCGCAATTCAGCGTCGATCTGCAGCAGAACGAAGTGCCGCTGATCGGCCCGTTGGTGTGCCAATGATTCGGGCGCGGCTTGTTCTGTGGCTGCTGTTGCTGCTGCCGGGGCTGGCGCAGGCGCTGTGTTCGGTGGTGACCACCACGCCGGCCGGGTTCGGCAACATCAGTTCGATCGCCGTGCGCACCGCCTCGCAACCCAGTTCCACCTTGAACGGAGGCTTGAGTTGCACCGGTTCGCTGCTGTCGCTGTTGACCAACAATGATCATTTCTGGGCCACCGTCACCTCGACCCAGAGCGGTTTGCTCGGGCCCTCCGGCGACGTGATCGGTTACACGATCTACGCCAACAACAGCACCAGTTACCCGCTGACGCGTGGCACCGCCTATGACTTCGCCCGCAACGGCATTATCGACGCCCTCGGCTTGCTCGGCGGTACGGTGCCGAAAACCGTTCCGCTCTATTTCGGGACCACCATCGGCAGCAACGTGGCGGCCGGCGTGTATACCGAGACCCTGAGCATTTTCTGGAACTGGAATTATTGTTCGGGCATAGGTGTCGGCGGGCTTTGCCTGGGCCGCGACATCAACAGCGGCACCACGACACTGACGGTCAACCTGACGGTGTCCAACGATTGCACCATCACCGCGCCGAACATCGCTTTCGGCAGCGCGCCGGTGGTCAGTGCGTTCACCCCGGTGACCGGGCAGACCATCAACCTCGCCTGCACCAAGGGCAGTGCCTACACAGTGGGGCTGAACGACGGGCAGAATGCGCTGAGCGTTGGCGGACGACGGCGGATGATTTCCGGCAGCAACTATCTGGCCTACGACATTTTCAAGAGTGCCGGGACCACCCGTTGGGGCAGTGTCGGCGCGGCTCGCCGGGCCAGCAGCGATGCCGAGGTCAACCCCGGCAACGGGTTGGGCACCGGCAGCCAGATCTTCAATTACAACGCGAAAATCTACACCGACCAGACCACACCGCCCGCTGGAACCTATCTGGACAATGTGGTGCTGGATGTGGGGTTCTGAACCGGCTAGAAGCTCAGCGATTGCTTGAGCATTTTCGCCGCCGGAGTATCGGTTGGGCTGACCATTGCGTAGTTGTAGCCTTTGCCGGACCAGTACTCGGCCTGCAGATCCCCGTCCTGGCGGCTGCCGCGGGGCAGAAAGGTATTCTTCGGTCCCGGTGGGCGTACGTAGAAACTGACCTTGTGCCCGCTCTGGTCTTCATACATCACCATCGCCGCCGGGCCTTCATCGGTGCTCAGCAGACGGCCGCTGACCGGTGCAAACCCGGCCGACGTCAGGTCCGGCAGGCGATTGGCCTGAGTGAAATAACGGTCGAGCCAGCGCTGGATGTCGCCATCGCCATCGACCTTGTAGTCCGCCGGCAGAAGCCCTTGCTGGGCGATCAAACGGTACGCCTGCAAGGCATCCGTCATCGGCGCCGGAGGATGAAAAACGGTCATGTCCCGAGCCTTCCAGCCACCGACACCGCCGAGGCTGACGGCAATCAGCAACACCGCCGCGCTGGCCCACTGGCGGCGCGATTGGCGTTTGAGGCGCTGACGGATCAGCGCCGGATCGAGGTCCGGATTGGCCGGCTGTTGCAAGGCGCCGCCGAGGGCGGCGCGCAGGTGCTGGGCGTCCTGTTGCCAGGCGCGAACCTGCGCCGCTTCGTCCGGGTGACTGGCGAGCCAGGTTTCCAGCACATGCCGGTCGGATTCGCTGAGCTGATGGTCGACGTAGGCGTGCAGGTCACGTTCGTTGGGGGGCAGACTGATCATTTGAGTATCCGCAAGGAAGGGCTGCTGATTTCCCCGTCGCTGAGCTGGCGCAAGGCCTGGCGAGCACGGGACAGGCGCGACATCACGGTGCCGGTGGGGACGCCGAGAATCTCGGCGACCTCCTTATAGGTCAGGCCTTCGACCGACACCATCAGCAGCAGCGCGCGCTGTTCGGTGGGCAGTCGGTCGAAGGCCTTCAAAGTCGATTGGGCAATGACGGTGCGTTCCACCGAGGGCTCGGCGTCATCGCGGCCGGTGAAGAATTCGAGCATCCGCGCATAGCGCCGCGAACGCCGATGCGCGTCGAGGAATTGCCGGTACAGGATCGAAAACAGCCAGGCGCGCAGATCACCGTCGGCGCGTTTGTCACCCCAACCCGACAGCGCGCGCTCCAGACTGGCCTGTACCAGGTCGTCGGCGCTGCTGCCGTTGCGAGTCAACGACACGGCAAAACGCCGCAATCTGGGGATTATTTCTCGCAGTTGTTCGTCGAATTCGCTCATGAAGTTCTGCTAGTCGCTACGCTGTGGACTAGGAAGACGCCCGGCATTGGAAGGTTATTCCACGTTCTGAAAAATAAATACCGGGCCGTGGAATAAATCCCGATGGTGTGCGTCTTGCTGATTCTTCCTACTTGTGGCCGATGGCCCTGGAGTGCTTCATGGTTGATCGCAGTTCATCGCCCGGCGGGCCACAACGCCCGCCACTGAGTGCCGCGAGCCTGGTGTTGCGTCTTGGCGGAATCGCCGTGGTAGTCGCAGCCCTGGCCGGGGCGTTTGCCTACGTTCATGGTTCATTTGACCCACAACGCCTGACGCCAAAAGCGCTGGTCGATGTGCTGGAAAAGAACAACGGCGTGCATCCGGGCTTTCGCCGCAATCACGCCAAAGGTGTGTGCGTGATCGGACATTTCGAGAGCAGCGGCGAGGCTCGCTCGTATTCTGTCGCGCAAGTGTTCAACGAGCCGCGCACTCCGGTGGTCGGGCGCTTTGCGTTGCCGGCCGGCAGTCCGTATGCGCCGGACAGCGCCGTACCGATCCGCAGTCTGGCGCTGCGTTTCACTCAGGCCAACGGTCAGCAGTGGCGCACCGGGATGAACAGCATGCCGGTGTTCCCGGTTGGCACGCCCGAGGCGTTCTATCAGTTGCAGCAGGCGCAATCGCCGGATCCCGCCACGGGCAAGCCGGATCCGACCAAGGTGCCGGCATTTTTTGCCGCCCACCCGGAAGCCGTGCCGTTTCTGACCTGGATAAAAACCGCCAAACCTTCGGCCAGTTACGCGACGGAAACCTACAACAGTGTCAACGCGTTCTATCTGGTGGACGCCAGCGGCAAGAAGCAAGCGGTGCGCTGGAGCATGACGCCTCTGGCCCAGGACGCTGCCGGTGCGACCGCGCCTGAAGGTAGCGACTTCCTTGAAAAAGACCTGGTGCAGCGCCTGGCGGAAGGGCCGCTGCGTTTTCAGTTGAACATCACGTTGGCCAATGCCGACGATCCGGTGAACGATGCGAGCAAGACCTGGCCCGCCGGTCGCAAAGTGTTGAACGCCGGCACCCTGGTGCTGGAAAAGACCCAGCCGCAGCTCAGCGGCGAATGCCGTGACATCAACTACGATCCGTTGGTGCTGCCCGCCGGCATCCAGGGTTCCGACGACCCATTGCTGGCCGCGCGCTCGGCCGGTTACGCCGATTCCTACCTGCGTCGCACCAGCGAAGTCAGCCAACTGCCCACCGGCAAAAAGGAGGCTCGCCCATGAGCACGCAACCGACTCATTTCAATCCGCTGGCGCGGTTGCTGCACTGGTTGATGGCGTTGATGATCATCGCGATGTTGTTCATCGGCGCCGGTATGGTGACCTCGGTGTCGGCGCGGCATGAATGGTTGATCAACCTGCATAAACCGTTGGGCATCGCGATACTCGCTTTGGTGATCGTGCGCATTCTGGTGCGACTGGGCACCCGTCAGCCGCCGCTGCCGGCGGATCTGCCGGGCTGGCAAGTGATGGCGGCCAAGGCCTCTCATCTGTTGCTATACGCGCTGATGCTGGTATTGCCGCTGCTCGGCTGGGCGATGATCAGCGCGGCGGGGGATCCGGTGATGCTCGGCGCGTCCCTGCAATTGCCGTCGATCGTGCCGGCGGATGCGCAGGTGTTCGCGTTGCTGCGCAAGGCTCACGGGTATCTGGCGTATCTGCTGTTCCTGACCGTGCTGCTGCACCTGGCGGCGGCGCTGTTCCATGGCTGGGTGCGCCGCGACGAGGTGCTCGACAGCATGCTGCGGGGACGCAATCGCGGTTGATCGTGTGTCAGTCCGACGTGGCGAGGGCGCAAGCCGCCTCGCCACGTTTCCGGGTGCCCAGCGTTCGCCACCAGTACAGCAACGCGACCATGTTGATTGCGGCACCCAGCCCGCAGACGCCCGGCCATCCTGCCCAGGCGTACATGGCCGTCGAGGCGATTGAGCCCAAGGCGCTGCCAATTGAGTAAAACAGCATGTAGCCGGCGGTCAGTCGGCTCTGCGCCTCCGGGCGGACGCTGTAGATCATGCTCTGGCTGGTGACGTGCACGGCCTGCAAGCCCAGATCCAGAGTGATGACGCCAAGCAGTAGCGCCCATAGCGATAAATGGGTGAGTGCGATTGGCAACCACGAGCCCAGCATCAGCAGCAGCGACAGACCGCTGACCCATTGCCCCCATCCTCGATCCGCCAGGTGTCCGGCTCTGGCGGCGGCGAGTGCACCCGCCGCGCCGGCGAGTCCGAACAATCCGATCTCACTGTGGGAAAGCGACAGCGGCGGGGCGGCCAGCGGCAACACCATCGGCGTCCACAGCACCATGGCGCTGGCGAAAGTGAGCAGGGCGAGGATCGCCCGTTGGCGCAGCACCGGTTCTTCACGAAACAGGCTGAACACCGAGGCGATCAATGCCACGTAATGCGTGGTCGGTCGTGCTCCTTCATCCTTGGGCAACACCCGAAACAGCAACACAGCCATCACCAGCGTCAATCCCGCTGACAGCAGATAGATTGAGCGCCAGCCGGCCAGATCAGCCATACCGCCGGCCACCGTACGCGCCAGCAGAATGCCGATGACGATGCCGCTGGTGATCACGCCCACAACCTTTCCGCGTTGCGCCGGGACGGCCAGGGTTGCGGCGTAGGCGACCAACACCTGGGTGACCACGGCCAGCAGGCCGGTCAGGGTGACGCCGATCAGCAGCCAGGTGCTGTTCGAGGCCAGAGCAATCATCAGCAAGGCTGCGGCGGACAACAGTGTTTGCGTGACGATCAGCCGCCGGCGGTTGAGCAGGTCGCCGAGGGGTACGAGCAATAACAGCCCGAAGCCGTAGCCGACCTGGGTCAAGGTCATGACGATGCCGATGCTGCCCGGCGAGATCTCGAAGGCTTCGGCCATCGCATCCAGCAGCGGCTGGGCGTAATAAACGTTGCCCACCGCGAGGCCGCAAGCGATGGAGAAAAGCAGTACGACACCTTTATCGAGTGTTGCAGTGTTCATGTCCCGGATCCTTTCAGGTTTCAATTTGAAACTTGAGTGACGGTAAGTAATCCGGTTTTGATTTGCAACCTGATTGAGTAAAAGTCGGCGCAAAAAAAAGATCGCAGACAGGCTGCGATCTTTTGTGAAGCGAAACTCAGGGGCGATCAGCGCAGGGTGTCGACCATGTCCGCGATGGTGGTCAGCACGTCCTTGCCCAGTTGCTTCGAGCGCTTGCCCGACCAGCCGGTGAGCGGATTCGGCGCATCATCGTGATCCTTGAACGGCATTTCCAGGGTCAGTGACAGGCAGTCGAACTTCTGGCCGACGCTGTTGCAGGCCAGGGTCATGTTGGCCTGGCCCGGTTCATCGCGGGTGTAGCCATACTTGGTCTGGAAATCTTTGGTGGTGTGCTTCAGGTGGCTGCGGAAGTGTTCTTCGAGTTTCTCGATCCGCGGGGTGTAACCCGGATTGCCTTCGCAGCCGGCGGTGAACACGTGGGGAATTTCTTCGTCGCCGTGTACGTCGAGGAACAGATCGACGCCGTACTTTTCCATTTGCTGTTGTACGAAAAGTACTTCGGGGCTGACTTCCTGACTGGCGTTCTGCCAGGCGCGGTTCAGGTCCTGGCCCATGGCGTTGGTGCGCAGGTGACCGTGGAAGGCACCGTCCGGGTTCATGTTCGGCACCAGGTACAGATCGGCGCTGGCCAGCAGTTTGTTCAGCACTGGATCGTCATGATGTTCCAGGCGTTCGATCACGCCTTCCATGAACCACTCGGCCATGTGCTCGCCGGGATGTTGCTGGGCGATGATCCAGATCTTGCGTCGACCTTCGGCGCCAGTGCCTTTGCGCAGCAGCTGAATGCCGCGGCCTTCGACGCTTTTTCCGGTGGCCAGCAGTTCGGTGCCGGCCTTGGTCAGCGCCTGCTCGATCAGCCAGTCATGACGGCCACGGCTGTAGGGCTCGAAGTAGGCGAACCAGGCGTGGGTCTGCTCGGCTTCGAGGCAGAAGCGCAGGCTGTCGCCTTCGAATTGGGTCGGAATGCGGAACCAGTTGACGTGATCGTAAGAGGCGACCGCCTGATAGCCGGTCCAGGCTTTGTTGTAGGAGGACTGACTGGCGTTGACCAGACGGAACCAGTGTTCCTGATGAACGTGCAGGCCGCTGGCCTTGAAGTGGAACCACTGGAAATGGGCGCTGCGGGTATCTGGCCGAATTGCCAGAACCGGGTTGAGCGGATTGCTGATGTCGATGACTTGGATGTTGCCGCTGTCGAAGTTGGCGCTGATGTCGAACGAGGATTTGGCCACGGTCATAATCGGTTCCTGAATATGATTTTTATGGCGGCTACTTTACACGCAAGACAGGGGTGAAACCGAGGGAAATTGCGGGTTGCGGCGGGGGGCGTCTTCCGTGACGCGGATGCAGCTTAGTGGCTGTGCGATTGATTCTCAAGTGCTAATTGGCATTACTTTGCCCCAATGCGGCCGGGGTCCGCTTGCCAAGCAATATTCTTTTGATATTATCCGCGCCATCGAATTTGCAGCACCCAAAGACTTCATTAGCCTGAAGCCACAAGCCAGAAAACTGGCAAAAAAAAGACCCGGCAAAAAGCCGGGTCAAAAACCGTGATTAGCCTGATGAGGAGATAGTCCAGAAGACCGACCTAAGGTCTCTGGCCCATCGACTGATCTCGCGACCAGCTGCTTGCAATAATAATCATTATCATTTGCAAGTCAAATGTTTTTATCTGCGCGATTGGAAAGTTCTTTCCTGTCCGTCCGAACTCCCGTCTTCAGCGAACCGCGCCATCGAGCGAGTGATCGACCATCGCTCGTGCCATGTCCACCATGTGCACGACCGAAAACGCCAGATCCCGATTGACGCCCTGTAAGCCATCCGCAGCCTTGAACGCCGTGGCTGCTGCGCATCGCAGCAGGTCGGAGGCGTGGACCAGGGATTCTTCGCCACTCAGGTTGCTGTTCACGCCGAAGAAGCGTTCCTCTGCATCCGGTTCTGACACAGCTGGTTTCAAGTAATAGTCCAACGCCCGTTGCGCAGCGGCACACCCTTGCGGGGAGGTGAAGGTGGTGTCCATTTGCAGGTCGGGCAAGTCTTTGCTGGTGATATTCATGGTGAAAGGTCACTCCTTGGTCGATTCAAATCCGTGACCCAAGAATAGTACTATCAGTATTTGTGACCAGAATTTAAATACTACAATATGTGTTTTGTCGGCCGAAGGCGTCCACGTATGGTGCCGCACATGGATAAATGGATTGAGTTGGTCAAGGCCAAAATGAGTGAACTCAACGTCACTCAAGTCGAACTCGGCGAGCGCGTCGGCATGTCGCAGGGCGGTATCGGCCATTGGCTGAACAAGCGCCGCGAGCCCGGCATTACGCAGATGAACCGCGTGCTGAAAGCGCTGGGTATGGAGTATCTCGAGGTCGCGGTGGTGATTCGTGAACCGCAGATCGATGCGGACGACGAAATGCCCCTGGCGCAGAAGTACAACCCTTACTTTCGCTATCCGGTCAGCGAGTGGAATGCGCCGGTCGAGGCCCGTGAAAGCCAGCCAGCGTATTCCAGTGCCAAGGACAAGCGACGTTTCGAACTGACGGATTACCACGCCCGTGGCCCGGCGTTCTGGCTGACGGTGACGGGTAACGCGATGACCGCGCCCACCGGGCAGAGCATCGGCGAGGGGATGATGATTCTGGTGGACCCGGCGCTGGAAGCCGAGCCCGGCAAACTGGTGATCGCCCAGTGGCCGGACAGCGACGAGGCGATTTTCCGCAAGCTGATCGAAGAGGGCGGCCAGCGTTACCTGGTGCCGCTCAATCCGACCTGGCCGAAAGCCTTGTTGACCGACGAGTGCCGAATTATCGGTGTCGTGGTTCAGGCAACGGCCAAATACTAGTCAGATCGATCCTCGTCAGGCGTAGGATCGATCCACCTTTCACGCTTCTTCCAGTTCGACCAGTGTGCTGCCTTCGCTGACCATTTCGCCTTCCTGGCAATACAGCGCCTTGATCACGCCGGCATGGGGTGCGCGGATGCTGTGCTCCATCTTCATCGCCTCGAGCACCACCAATTGCGCACCGGCTTCAACCGATTGCCCGGCCTCCACCAGCACCCGCACGATGCTGCCGTTCATCGGCGCCGTCAGACCGCCCTGATGGCTGTGGCTGGCGTCGACAGCGCTGATCGGGTCATACGTTTCAACGCGTCGCAACTCGCCGTCCCATTGCAGAAACAGCACCTCTTCACGACGAATCGCCCGCAGCTGCCGACGCAGCCCTTCGTGCTCGAGCACCAGTTGTTCGCCGATCAGTTTTGCATTACTGCCAGCACCGAGCGTCAGCGCCCGGTCCTGCCCCTCGCAACTCAAATGCAAAGTGATTTCACGTGGCAGGCCAGCACGCAAACCGCTGGGAAGCGCCCAAGGCGAAGCGGGATCATCCGCCCGAGCCATCCCCGGCAGGCTCTGCGCAAAAGCCTGCGCCGCCGCCACCCAGAATTCATCGCTCAGCGCAGCAGGCGCTGGCAGCAACTGCTCCTGATAGCGCGGAATGAACCCGGTATCCAGCTCGGCCGCCGCGAACGCCGGATGACCGATGATCCGCCGCAGGAAGTTGATGTTGGTCTTCAGCCCACCAATCGCAAACTCATCGAGCATGCTCAGCAGCCGCAAACGCGCCTGTTCACGATCCTCGCCCCAGGCAATCAGCTTGCCGAGCATCGGATCGTAGAACGGCGAAATCTCGTCGCCTTCCTCAACGCCGCTGTCCACACGGCGCCCCGGCCCTGCGGCGGATTCGCGATACAGATCCAGACGCCCGGTTGCCGGCAGGAAGTCATTCGACGGATCTTCCGCATACAACCGAACCTCAATCGCATGCCCGTTGAGCGGCACCTGATCCTGGGTGATCGGCAGTGCTTCGCCGCGAGCAACGCGAATCTGCCAGGCCACCAGATCGAGCCCGGTGATGGCTTCGGTGACCGGGTGTTCGACCTGTAGCCGCGTGTTCATCTCCATGAAGAAGAACTCGCCGCGAGCATCCAGCAGAAACTCCACCGTGCCGGCACCGACGTAGCCGATGGCTTGCGCCGAACGCACAGCCGCCTCGCCCATCGCCCGACGCAGTTCCGGGCTCAAACCCGGTGCCGGCGCCTCTTCGACGACCTTCTGGTGCCGGCGCTGGATCGAGCAATCGCGCTCGTTCAGGTACAGGCAATTGCCATGCTGATCGGCGAATACCTGGATTTCCACGTGCCGCGGCTTGAGCAGGTATTTCTCCACCAGCATCCGCGAGTCGCCGAACGACGACTGCGCTTCACGCTGTGCGGAGGCCAGCGCTTCAGCCAGTTGACTGACGTCCTCGACGACCTTCATGCCTTTACCGCCACCGCCAGCGGTGGCCTTGAGCAGCACCGGATAGCCGATGCGCTCGCAAGCATCGCGGAAGGTGTCCAGGTCCTGAGCTTCGCCGTGATAACCCGGCACCAGCGGCACGCCAGCCGTTTCCATCAGGGCCTTGGCGGCGGATTTGCTGCCCATCGCGTCGATGGCCGAGGCGGGTGGGCCGAGGAAGATCAGGCCGGCCGCTTCGATGGCGCGAGCAAACCCGGCGTTCTCCGACAGAAAGCCATAACCCGGATGAATCGCCTGAGCGCCGCTGGCCTTGGCCGCGGCGATCAGTTTGTCGATTTGTAAGTAACTGTCGGCCGCTTTGCTGCCGCCCAGATCCACACGGATATCCGCTTCACGGCTGTGCCGTGCTTCGCGGTCGGTGGCGCTGTGTACGGCGACAGTGGTCATGCCCAGCGCCTTGGCGGTACGCATGACCCGGCAAGCGATTTCGCCACGGTTGGCCACCAGAAGGGTGGTGAGAACAGGTGCGCTCATCAACGCGGCTCCTTGGTTGCGGCTTGCCAGCTCGGCGCACGTTTCTGCAAAAAGGCCCGCAAGCCTTCCTGGCCTTCCGGGCTGACGCGGATGCGGGCGATGGCGTTTTCGGTGTAGCGGCGCAGGGCCGGCGTCAGTGCGCCGTTGCCGACCTCACGCAGCAGATCCTTGCTGGCGCGCATGGCGGCGGGGCTGTTGAGCAGGAGGTTGTCGATCCATTGTTCGACTTTCTGTTCAAGCTCGGCCGCCGGATAGCTTTCGGACAGCAATCCAATCTCGCGCGCCCGTTGGCCGCCAAAACGCTCGGCCGTCAACGCATAACGCCGCGCCGCGCGCTCGCCGATGGCTTGTACCACAAACGGACTGATCACCGCCGGCGCCAGGCCAATACGTACTTCCGACAGACAGAACTGCGCATCATCGGCGCCAATCGCCATGTCGCAGCAACTGATCAGACCCAGCGCACCGCCGAACGCCGCGCCTTGCACCACGGCCACGGTCGGGATTTTCAGCTTGGCGAGGTTATACATCAGCTCCGCCAGTTCCCGAGCGTCGTCGAGGTTGGTGTGGTAATCGAGTTCGGCCGATTGCTGCATCCAGGCCAGATCCGCGCCGGCACTGAAGTGTTTGCCGCGTCCGCGCACCAGCAGGAAACGCAGGCTGGCATCGCTGGCGACCTTGTCCAGCGCCAGGATCAGTTCGCGGATCATCTCGGCGTTGAACGCGTTGTTCTTTTCTTCGCGGCTGAGCCACAGGGTCGCGAAACCCCGTGGATCGCTCTGCAATTCGAGGGTGTTGAAGTCGCTCATGAGGTTCTCCCGATCACATCCGGAACACGCCGAAGCGGCTCGGTTCGATAGGCGCGTTCAACGACGCGGACAAGGCCAGGGCCAGTACATCGCGGGTCTGCGCCGGGTCGATGACACCGTCGTCCCATAGCCGTGCGCTGGAGTAGTAGGGGTGACCCTGTTCTTCGTACTGGTCGAGAATCGGTTGCTTGATCTCGCTTTCCTGCTCGGCGCTGAACGCCTGACCGCTGCGTTCGGCCTGCTCGCGCTTGACCTGAACCAGCACGCCGGCCGCCTGTTCGGCGCCCATCACGCCGATCCGCGCGTTCGGCCACATCCACAGGAAACGCGGATCGTAGGCCCGCCCGCACATGCCGTAGTTGCCTGCGCCGAAGCTGCCGCCGATGATCACGGTGAATTTCGGCACCTTGGCGCACGCCACGGCGGTCACCAGTTTGGCGCCGTGCTTGGCGATGCCGCCGGCCTCGTATTTCTGGCCAACCATGAAGCCTGTGATGTTCTGCAGGAACAGCAGCGGAATCCCGCGCTGGCAGGCCAGTTCGATGAAGTGCGCGCCTTTTTGCGCGGCTTCGGCGAACAGGATGCCGTTGTTGGCGAGGATCGCGATCGGGTAGCCGTGCAGGTGGGCGAAACCGCACACCAGCGTGGTGCCGAACAAGGCTTTGAATTCATCGAACACCGAACCGTCGACCAGTCGCGCAATTACTTCGCGCACATCGAACGGCTGCTTGGCGTCCGCCGACACCACGCCGTACAACTCGTCGCTGGCGTACAGCGGAGCAATCGGCGCGCGCTGCTGCACTTCGCCGAGTTTGCGCCAGTTGAGGTTGGCGACGCTGCGGCGGGCCAGGGCGAGGGCGTGCTCGTCGCTTTCGGCGTAATGGTCGGCGACCCCGGAAATCTTGCAATGCACATCGGCCCCGCCGAGTTCTTCGGCGCTGACCACTTCACCGGTTGCGGCTTTCACCAGCGGTGGGCCAGCGAGGAAAATCGTCGCCTGATTGCGCACCATGATCGCTTCGTCGGCCATCGCCGGTACGTAAGCACCGCCTGCGGTGCACGAGCCCATGACCACCGCAATCTGCGGAATGCCCATGGCGCTCATGTTGGCCTGGTTGAAGAAGATCCGCCCGAAGTGTTCGCGATCCGGGAACACTTCGTCCTGACGCGGCAGGTTGGCGCCGCCCGAGTCCACCAGATAGATGCACGGCAGGCGATTCTGCTGGGCGATCGTCTGGGCGCGCAGGTGTTTCTTCACGGTCAGCGGATAGTACGAACCACCTTTCACCGTCGCGTCGTTGGCAACGATCATGCACTCGACGCCTTCCACGCGACCGATCCCGGCAATCACGCCAGCGGCCGGCACGTCTTCGCCATACACAGCGTGGGCGGCCAACTGACTGATTTCCAGAAACGGCGAGCCCGGATCGAGCAAGCGGTTGATCCGCTCACGCGGCAGCAGTTTGCCCCGCGAGGTGTGACGTTCCTGAGCTTTCGCGCCGCCGCCCTGGGCCACTTGGGCGAGCAGGGTATGCAGGGCGTCGACCTGTTTGAGCATCGCCGCGCTGTTGGCGGCGAACTCCGCTGAACGAGGGTTGAGCTGGGTATGCAGGATAGCCATGGACAGCTCCGTTTAGCGGGTTTCGTTGAACAGTTCGCGACCGATCAGCATGCGACGGATCTCACTGGTGCCAGCGCCGATTTCGTACAGCTTGGCGTCACGCAGCAGACGACCGGCCGGGAATTCGTTGATGTAACCGTTGCCGCCGAGAATCTGGATCGCATCAAGGGCCATTTGTGTGGCGCGTTCGGCGGTGTAGAGGATCACGCCGGCGGCGTCCTTGCGCGTGGTTTCGTTGCGCTCGCAGGCCTGGGCCACGGCGTAGAGGTAGGCGCGGCTGGCGTTGAGCTGGGTGTACATGTCGGCGACTTTGCCCTGGATCAGCTGGAATTCGCCGATGCTCTGGCCGAACTGCTTGCGGTCGTGGATGTACGGCACGATCAGGTCCATGCACGACTGCATGATCCCGGTCGGGCCGCCGGACAGCACGACGCGTTCGTAATCGAGACCGCTCATCAGCACTTTCACGCCGCCGTTGAGGACGCCGAGGATATTTTCTTCCGGCACTTCCACGTCATCGAAGAACAGCTCGCAGGTGTTGGAGCCGCGCATGCCGAGTTTGTCGAACTTGTTGCTGCGGCTGAAGCCTTTCCAGTCACGTTCGACGATGAACGCGGTGATGCCGTGCGGGCCTTTTTCCAGGTCGGTCTTGGCGTAGATCACGTAAGTGTTGGCGTCGGGACCGTTGGTGATCCAGGTCTTGCTGCCGTTGAGCACGAAACGGTCGCCGCGCTTATCGGCGCGCAATTTCATCGAGACCACGTCGGAACCGGCGTTCGGTTCGCTCATCGCCAGAGCGCCAACGTGTTCGCCGCTGATCAGCTTCGGCAGGTATTTGGCTTTCTGTTCGTGGTTGCCGTTGCGGTTGATCTGGTTCACGCAGAGGTTCGAGTGGGCGCCGTAGGACAACGCCACCGAAGCCGATCCACGGCTGATTTCTTCCATCGCCACGACGTGCGCCAGGTAACCCAGGCCAGCACCGCCGTATTCTTCCGGTACGGTGATGCCGAGCAGGCCCATGTCACCGAACTTGCGCCACAGATCAGCGGGGAACAGGTTGTCGCTATCGATCTGCGCGGCACGCGGGGCGATCTCCTTGGCGACAAAGGACTGAACCTGATCGCGCAGCATGTCGATGGTTTCACCGAGGGCAAAGTTCAGGGATGGGTAGCTCATGGGTCACCTTTTGGCTTTTTTGTAGGGTGGGGAGAAGGGCGTTTCAGTTCTCACCTTTACGTTAACGTAAGCCTGTGACGAATGGCTGTCAATCGCCCTTTACGTTAACGTCAACTTGAGCGAGAGTAGAGCCAGTTCTGAATGGTCGGAGCTGCCGTGGCTCCGTTCCAACACCCACTAATAAAGACAATAGGGGTCGTCATGGATCAACCCAGTGCAAACCCGCAGCGCAGCTATACCCGTGGTTCCCAGGACAAAGCCTTGCTGGCGATGACCATCGGGCAGAGGTTCGACGAGACCGTCGCGCAGTATCCGGACGGCGAGGCGTTGGTGGTGCGTCATCAGCAGCTGCGTTACACCTGGCGGCAACTGGCCGACGCGGTGGATGTTCACGCCAGAGCCCTGCTGGCGTTGGGTTTGCAGGCCGGTGATCGGCTGGGTATCTGGGCGCCGAACTGCGCGCAGTGGTGTATCACGCAGTTCGCCACCGCGAAGCTCGGCGTGATTCTGGTCAACATCAACCCGGCCTACCGCAGCTCCGAACTCGAATACGTGCTCAAGCAATCCGGTTGCCAATGGCTGGTCTGCGCCGGTGCATTCAAGAGCTCCAACTATCACGGCATGTTGCAAGGCTTGCTGCCGGAACTGGCCGAGCAATCCATTGGCGAACTGCGCAGTGAGCGCCTGCCGGAGTTGCGTGGCCTGATCAGCCTCGATTCACAGCCGCCTTCGGGTTTTCTCCCGTGGTCGCAACTGGCAGATCTGGCCGCCAGTGTCTCTCCAGAACAATTGCGTGAACGCAGCGACAGCCTGCACTTCGATCAGCCCGTCAACATCCAGTACACCTCCGGCACCACCGGTTTCCCCAAGGGCGCGACCCTCAGTCACTACAACATCCTCAACAACGGTTACATGGTCGGCGAAAGCCTCGGCCTGACCGCCGCCGATCGCCTGGTGATCCCGGTGCCGCTGTATCACTGCTTCGGCATGGTCATGGGCAACCTCGGTTGCATCACCCACGGCAGCACGATGATTTATCCCAACGATGCCTTCGATCCGCTGCTGACCCTGAGCACCGTCGCCGAAGAAAAGGCCACCGCACTGTACGGCGTGCCGACCATGTTCATCGCCATGCTCGATCAGCCGCAACGTGCCGAGTTCGACCTGTCGACCCTGCGCACCGGGATCATGGCCGGCGCCACCTGCCCGATCGAGGTGATGCGCCGGGTCATCAACGAAATGCACATGAGCGAAGTGCAGATCGCCTACGGCATGACCGAAACCAGCCCGGTCTCGCTGCAAACCGGACCATCCGACGAACTGGAGCTGCGCGTCACCACCGTCGGCCGCACCCAGCCGCAACTCGAAAGCAAAATCATCGACGAGGCCGGCAACCCAGTGCCACGGGGCACCATCGGCGAACTGTGCACCCGTGGCTACAGCGTGATGCTCGGCTACTGGAACAACCCGAATGCGACCGCCGAAGCCATCGACGCGGCGGGCTGGATGCACACCGGCGACCTGGCGAGCATGAACGACGAGGGTTACGTGTGCATCGCCGGGCGTAACAAGGACATGATCATCCGTGGCGGCGAAAACATTTACCCGCGCGAACTGGAAGAGTTCTTCTTCACCCATCCAGCGGTGGCGGACGTGCAGGTGATCGGCATTCCCTGCTCGCGTTACGGCGAGGAAATCGTCGCCTGGATCAAATTCCATCCCGGCCACAGCGCCACCGAGCAAGAACTGCAAGCGTGGTGCAAGGAGCGCATCGCCCACTTCAAGACGCCGCGTCATTTCAAGTTCGTAGAGGAGTTTCCGATGACGGTGACCGGCAAGATCCAGAAATTCCGGATGCGTGAGATCAGTATCGAAGAATTACGCGAAAACCAGACCTGACAAAGATCGAATGTGGGAGCGGGTTTGCTCGCGAATGCAGTGTGCCATTCAGCAAGCATGTTGACTGACCTGACGCATTCGCGAGCAAGCCCGCTCCCACAAAGGGGAGGGGCGGTGAAAACAGAAATCACAGGAAGCACAAAGGGGAGCCGAAGCTCCCCTTTAATTTTGTCGTCGCGTGCTCTTTTTTATTATTGAGGGGCGGTCTGTTGTTGTTTTTGGCAACCGTGGCCCTTTACCGCTGTTTTTGGCGACCCCCATCCGGGGTCAAGAGCAAACGTATTTTTTTGAGCGCTGATCTGCTTTCTCGCTAAGCGATCCAACCGATTCGGGAGCTACCTGAAGGTAGTTTTATTGTTCTCTGCCCGGTTGCGGGTCATTCCGAGGAATACCCTGAAAAGCACACCTTCTCCAAAAAAATCTGTTAGCTGCGTCTCTGCCGTGTTGTTTTTGTTATGTCAGAGTCGGTACGTCTTATTTTTATTGGTTTGCTGCTTTTTATTCTTGTTATGCCATAGAGATAGCAGAAGCCGTGCCAACTTTATAAAACCCTTTTAAATCAACCGCTTGAAAATTTTGAAGGATTTTTCCTTCAGGCAAAACCAGACAATTTGTTTCCGTGTTACTCGCTTGTGCCCACGTTTCGGTCTCGGCGGTAACACAGTCCCCCCTCACTGTGCGCTGCGAGCCTTGGCCACGCGCGATCCGGTTGGGCGGCCGAGCACGGCACTGATCTGCTGGCCGGCGGCAATCAAGGCGTCGAGGTCGATGCCGGTCTCGATACCCAGGCCGTTGAGCAGGTACACCACGTCTTCGGTGGCGACGTTACCGCTGGCGCCCTTGGCGTACGGGCAGCCGCCGAGGCCGGCGATCGAGCTGTCGAACACCGCGATGCCTTCCAGCAGACTGGCGTAGATGTTGGCCATGGCCTGGCCGTAGGTGTCGTGGAAGTGGCCGGCGAGTTTCTCGCGTGGCACCTGCTTCGAAACCACTTCGAACAGACGGCGGGTCGCGCCCGCGGTGCCGGTGCCAATGGTGTCACCCAGCGATACTTCGTAGCAGCCCATCGCGTACAGCTCGCGGGCGACCATGGCGACTTGTTCCGGCGCGACTTCGCCTTCATAAGGACAGCCGAGCACGCAGGACACGTAACCGCGCACGGTAACGCCGTGCTGTTTCGCCGATTCCATGATCGGCGCGAACCGCGCCAGGCTTTCGCTGATCGAGCAATTGATGTTGCGCTGCGAAAAGGCTTCGGACGCAGCCGCGAACACCGCGACTTCCTTGACCCCGGCCGCCAGCGCATCTTCGAAACCGCGCAGGTTCGGCGCCAGCGCGCCATAGGTCACGCCGGGCTTGCGCTGGATTTGCGCGAATACGTCGGCGGAACCGGCCATCTGCGGCACCCACTTGGGCGAGACGAAACTGCCGACTTCTATATAGCCGAGGCCGGCGGCGCTCAGCGCGTCGACCAGTTGCACCTTGTCGGCGACGCTGATGGGCTGGGCTTCGTTCTGCAGGCCGTCACGCGGGCCGACTTCGATCAGGCGTACTTGGGAGGGGAGGGACATGGCGTTGACCTGCTCTTTGAATTCCTGCGGAACCCCGTGTGGGATTTATTTGGATTACTGAACTGATTGCTGACTCTTGAGCGTCTGCTCCAGCGCCTGCACGCAGCGTTCTTCGGCGGTGTCGAGTTCCAGCTTCATCTGTTCGATGTCCAGCAATTGCTGTTCAAGCTGTGCCCGGCGCTCGCTGATTTTCGCCAGCATGCTGTTGAGTTGCTTGGTGTTACCGCTGGAGGGGTCGTAGAGCTCGATCAGCTCGCGGCACTCGGCCAGGGAGAAACCGATACGCTTGCCCCGCAGGATCAGCTTCAGGCTGACCTTGTCGCGCGGCGAATAGATGCGTTCCTGGCCTCGGCGCTCGGGGCTGAGCAGGCCTTGTTCTTCATAGAAACGGATCGCCCGGGTGGTGATGTCCAGCTCGCGGGCGAGGTCGGAAATGCTGTAGGTCTGGCTGCTCATGAAAGCGCTCGAAGAAGGGTCTTGGCGCTAAGCTAATGGCAGGTTGACGTTTACGTCAAGTAGCGGGCGCCTGCAGCTTGTCGAGCTTCTTCTCATGGGCTGTCACTTGCTGGCACAGCTCGATCATCTGCTCGCGCATCCAGCGGTTGGCCGGGTCCTGGTCGGTGCTTTCGTGCCAGTACAAATGGGTTTCCACCGGCGGCACATCGTTGACCGGCAGATTGAACGCATGCAGGTCATGGCGGCGGGCGAAACGCTCCGGCACGGTCATCACCATGTCGGTCTGCTGCAACACTTGGGACGCCATCAGATAGTGCTGCGAGCGCAGGGCGATCTTGCGCTGGATGCCCATTTTGCCCAGCGCCAGATCGACATGGCCCAGGCCACTGCGCCGGCTGGAAATATGAATGTGGGTCAGCGACAGGTAATCGTCGAGGGTGAATTTTTCCTTGGTCGCTAGCGGATGGCCCTTGCGCATGGCGCAGACGTAACGGTCTTCCATCAGCTTGACGTGGCGCACCTGCGGGTCGGTGTTGAGCGGCGCATCCACGGCAAAGTCGAGACGCCCGGCGGCCAGTTCCTTGGTGGTTTCCCGGCGTTTGGACAGGAAGCTTTCGATAATCACCGTCGGCGCCAGACGACGCAGGCGCTGGAACAGCGGCGGCAGAATCACCGCTTCGGTCAGGTCAGTCATGCTGATGCGATAGGTCTTGACCGCTTGCGAGGGGTTGAAAATCCGGCTTTCCTGAACCGAAACCCGCAACAGCGAGAGAGCGTTGCGCACCGGGCCGATGATGTTTTGCGCCATGGGCGTCGGCACCATGCCCTGGGCGGTGCGTACGAAGAGCGGGTCGTTGAAGGTCTCGCGCAACCGCGCCAATGCGTTGGACACCGCTGGCTGGGTAATGCCGACAATCTGCCCGGCGCGGGTCAGGTTGGCTTCGGTGTAGATCGCGTCGAAGACGATGAAAAGGTTGAGGTCGACCTTGCTCAGATTCATTACGCGGCTCTCTTGTTATAGATGCTTGTTATTAATGGATGGCGCGGGTCAGGGCGGCCAGGAAAATCAACCAATCATATATCGGTGATGAATGTTTATACACGCCGAGAATAGGCTAGGTAAATTATCAACGCTGTTCTAGCATCGATTGCATGACTTAAACAACCTGCCGAAAAAAGGTAATTGCTCATGGATTTCGCTTATTCGCCCAAGGTGCAAGAACTGCGTGAGCGCGTGACCGCGTTCATGGACGCTTACGTTTACCCGGCCGAAGCCGTGTTCGAACGGCAGGTTGCCGAAGGCGATCGCTGGCAGCCGACGGCGATCATGGAAGAACTCAAGGCCAAGGCAAAGGCCGAAGGTCTGTGGAATTTGTTTCTGCCTGAGTCGGAACTCGGCGCCGGCCTGACCAACCTCGAATACGCGCCATTGGCGGAAATCATGGGCCGTTCGCTGCTCGGTCCCGAGCCGTTCAACTGCTCGGCCCCCGACACCGGCAACATGGAAGTGCTGGTGCGTTACGCCAACGAAGAACAGAAACAGCGCTGGCTCAAACCGCTGCTGCGCGGCGAGATCCGCTCGGCATTCGCCATGACCGAGCCGGACGTTGCGTCCTCCGACGCCACCAACATGGCCGCCCGTGCCGTGCGTGATGGCGACGAGTGGGTCATCAATGGCAAGAAATGGTGGACTTCCGGGGCCTGCGATCCGCGCTGCAAGATCCTGATCTTCATGGGCCTGAGCAACCCCGACGCTCCGCGTCACTCTCAGCACTCGATGATCCTGGTACCGGTCGACACTCCCGGCGTGAAGATCCTCCGTCCGCTGCCGGTGTTCGGTTACGACGACGCGCCCCACGGCCACGCCGAAGTGCTGTTCGACAACGTGCGGGTGCCGTACGAAAACGTCCTGCTCGGTGAAGGACGCGGCTTCGAAATCGCACAAGGTCGCCTTGGCCCAGGCCGGATTCACCACTGCATGCGTTCGATCGGCATGGCCGAGCGCGCACTGGAACTGATGTGCAAACGTTCCGTGAGCCGCACTGCATTCGGCAAACCGCTGGCGCGTCTGGGCGGTAACGTCGACAAGATCGCCGACTCGCGGATGGAAATCGACATGGCACGCCTGCTGACCCTGAAAGCGGCGTACATGATGGACACCGTGGGTAACAAGGTCGCCAAGAGCGAGATTGCACAGATCAAGGTCGTGGCACCGAACGTCGCGTTGCGGGTGATCGACCGGGCGATCCAGATTCATGGTGGGGCCGGGGTGTCGAACGACTTCCCGCTGGCCTACATGTACGCCATGCAACGCACCCTGCGCCTGGCCGACGGCCCGGACGAAGTGCACCGCGCGGCGATCGGCAAGTTCGAGATCGGCAAGTATGTGCCGAAGGAAATGCTGCGTAGCGAGCGCTGATCCAAAAGCGCGTTATCGTTCATCGCTGGCAAGCCAGCTCCCACAAGTCTGCTGGTGTTCACACCATTTGTGTTCACCGAAGATCCCTGTGGGAGCGGGCTTGCCCGCGATGGCGTCAGTGCCCGCAACGCATCAACATCAGATTCAATAAACCCAAACCTCAACCCGCCGATTCTTGATCCTGCCTTCATCCCCGCTGTTGGTCGCCACCGGCATCAGCGCGCCAAACCCGCGCACCTCGCGCAGCACCACGCCGTTCTTCACCAACTCCCGGCGGACCGCCATCGCCCGCAGCTTCGACAGCAAATCCGCCCGCGCCGGGTCGTCCTTGGCGTCGCCGAATCCCACCAGCGTTACCGCGCGGTCGGTCTTGTCGTGGTGCTTTATATAGTCGAACACCCGAGCCAGATCCTGACGGGCCTTGTTGTCGAGGCTGGCGCTGCCTTCTTCAAAGCGGAAGTTCACGGTCAGACGCTGGGCGTGGCGGCTGAGGGATTGATAACCCTCGGGCATCAGCGCATTTGGCGTGACGGCGATGGCCTGCACGGTCTGGGCAATAAAACCGTTGGCCGCGACAATCGCCTGACCCCGGCGGCTCTGTGCAAATTCCACCAATGCCTTGGCCCACGGATTGTTGCTGTCCGGCGGCAGGTAGAAGAACAACCGCCGCGACAGCGGATAGTCTTCGGTGGCGATCAGGCTGGCGAGCGGCAACATTGCCTGGGATTGGCCGTCGACGATCGCCACGGCCTTGGCCTGGCGCACGTAGGGCAGGCCGATGAAACCGATGGCCTGCGGGTCGGCACTCACGGCATCGGACAACTGCTCGCTGGATTCAAACCGCTTCGCGGCATTGCTCAGGGATTTCCCACGACGGCTGAGGACAAGTTCCTTGAAAGTGTCGTAGGTGCCGGACTGATCATCCCGCGCATATAAATGAATCGTCCCACCCTTGCCGCCGACGTCTTCCCACGTCTTCGCCTCACCACTGAAGATTCGCGCCAGTTGTTCGGTGTTCAATTGATTCAGCGGATTGTCGGGATGAAGGATGATCGCCAGGCCATCGATGGCGATGACTTGTTCGGCGTCGGGACTTTTCAGATCGCCCCGGGCTTGCAGGTTCAGCAGTTCGCTGTCCTTGATCGGGCGCGACGAGGCGGCCAGATCGGCGCTGGCGTTCTTGAGTGCAGTGAAACCGGTGCTCGAACCGTGGGCGGCGATCTCTACCACGACTCTTTGGCCTTGGGCTGTGAGGCCGACGACCCGTTGTTCGTTGGCGGTGTCCGGGGTTTCGCTGTGGACTTTCAACAGCCCCTGGTCTTGCAACAGGCCTTCCACCAGCGCCGGGCCGAGCGCCGCGCCAATGGTGTTGGAACCCTGGATGCGCAATACCGGCCCGTTCTCGGGAATGGGCAACGCCGCAACCGCAACCTGCAGCCAGGCGCTCAGGAGAAAGACGAACAGAACACGCAGGGTCATGCCGGCACCGAATGCAGCCAAGGGGATTGCCGGGGAGATTAAGTCAAAGACGTTTCTGAAAGATGACAGCGTAAAAACTGTGGGAGCGAACTCCCACAGCGATTTGAGCTGATTGCGATATCAGCTCAATTCCAGCCAGATCGGCGCATGGTCCGAAGGCTTTTCCATCCCGCGCAGTTCATAGTCGACACCGGCGGCTTTCACCCTTGGCAGCAAACCGTGGGACGCCAAAATCACATCGATGCGCAGGCCACGCTTCGGCTCGTCTTCAAACCCGCGGCTGCGGTAGTCGAACCAGCTGAACGTGTCGGTCACGTCCGGGTTCAGATGACGGAAACTGTCGGTCAGGCCCCAGTTTTTCAGGCGTGCCATCCACTCGCGCTCTTCCGGCAGGAAGCTGCACTTACCGGTTTTCAGCCAGCGCTTCATGTTGTCCGGGCCGATGCCGATGTCGCAGTCTTCGGGGGAGATGTTGACGTCGCCCATCACCACCAGCGGCTGTTCGTTGTGGAACTGGCTTTCCAGCAGCGCTTGCAGATCGCTGTAGAAACGCTGCTTGGCCGGGAATTTGGTCGGATGGTCGCGGCTTTCACCCTGTGGGAAATAGCCGTTCATGATCGTCACCGGCACGCCGTTGGCGTCGGCGAATGTGCCCCAGATGAAGCGCCGCTGCGCGTCTTCTTCATCGGTGGCGAAGCCTTTGTGCACGGCAATCGGTTCCTGGCGCGAGAGCAGGGCGACGCCGTAATGGCCTTTCTGGCCGTGGAAATACACGTGATAACCCAGGGCCCGCACTTCATCCAGCGGGAACTGGTCGTCGTGGACCTTGGTTTCCTGCAGGCCGATGACGTCCGGCTGATGCTTTTCGATCAGCGCCGCCAGCTGATGCGGGCGGGCCCGCAGTCCGTTGATGTTGAAGGAAACAATCTTCATGGTCGGCAGTCCTGGCAAAAGGGCGATGCTAGCTGACATGTAGGATCTGGGCCAGCGTGGCGGTAGTCCATATGCGCTGCTAATGTCTTTCGGGTGTGGGAACGATCCCTTCTGCCCAAGGCTCGTATAACAAGAACGGGGCCTCTTGAGTCCCGTCCAGGGAGAATCACCGTCATGCCTGAAACCCAATCCGCCATCGCCGATATCCACATGCTCGACCGCGGCTATTCCCGGGAAGCGCGATCCCTTCTTTATCAGGCTTACCGCCACGAGCCGACCTTCGCCTACCTGTTCGAAGCCGAGCGCGCGGGTTACGAACAGCGGGTGCGGGCCACGGTGCGGGAGCTGGTCAAACAGCATTTCCTGCAGGATCTGCCGGCCATCGGCCTGCTGGTCAACGACCGCTTGATCGGCATCGCCCTGATCGCGCCGCCGCAACGGCGCCTGGGCGTTACCGAAAGTTGGGCCTGGCGTTTGCGCATGGTGCTGAGCACCGGTTTCCGCTGCACCCGGCGCTATCTGGAATATCACGCCGCCGTTGAAGCCTGCGTGCCGACCGACTCGGTGCACATGCTGCCGCTGCTCGGTGTGCATCCGCAATTTCAGGGCAAACACTTCGGCGAACAGCTGCTGCAAGCGGTGCACAACTGGTGCGCGGTAGACGAAAGCTCCCAAGGCGTGATTCTCGACACCGGCAACCCGCGCTATCTGGAGTTCTACAAGCGTCAGGGTTACGAGGAAATCGGCGAAGTGGCCGTAGGCCCGGTACGCGAGCACGTGTTTTTCCACGCCAACCCACAGGTGTTACAAACAGCAACGGGATGACCGTCGAACTTTTGGGGGAATTTCCTGTTCTATCACGCTCCCAAGCCCGTGATAGCATCCGCGCCTATGAAGTTTCCAGGAAGATTTACCAGTGGCGTGCTCATGCTGTTAACCAGCTGCGCGGCGCTGGCGCAAAGTGAATTGGATGTGCGGATCAAACCGTCCAACGATGAACTCAAGGCCAATATAGAAGGCTATATCGGCAGCCTCGGCGATCGTGACGAAGAAGCCTTGCAGCGCTTCAGTCGCGGCGCCGAAGAACAGGCGCGCAAGGCCGCCCAGGCCTTGGGTTATTACCAGCCGCAGATCGAAAGTGACGTCAAGGGCGGTGAAAAAACGCGTCTGGTGCTGAACATCGATCCCGGCGAGCCGATCCGCCTGCGCAACGTGACCGTGCGTGTTGACGGCCCGGCTGCCTCCCTCAAATCCTTTCGAGTCCCCAAGAGTGACGTGCTCAAGCCCGGCGCGGTGCTCAACCATGGGCGTTACGAAGACGCCAAGCGCCTGATCCAGAACCAGGCCTCGCGTTATGGCTTCTTCAGTGGCCGTTTCACCAGTCAGAAATTGATGGTCGATCCACGCGCCGGGGTCGCCGACGTCGAACTGATCTACGAAAGCGGCCCGCGTTATGCGCTGGGCAAGGTCAGCTTTGAAGGCGACACCCCGTTCGACGAAGATTTGCTGCAACGCATGGTGCCGTTCAAGGCCGGCGAGCCGTATGACTCCGAGCTGATCGCCGAACTCAACCGCGACCTGCAATCGAGCGGATATTTTGAAGGCGTGCGGGTCGACGCCGCGCCGACCGCCGCGAAAAACGACGTGATCCCGGTGGACGTCAAACTCGACACCCGCAAGCCGCGCACCATGGGCCTGGGTCTTGGTTATTCCACTGACGTCGGCCCGCGCATCAAGGCCAACTGGACCCGCCACTGGGTCAACCCGCAGGGCGACAGCTATGGCTGGGAGGCCGAACTGTCGGCGCCACGGCAGAACGTCGGCCTGTTTTACGACATCCCGCTGGACCCGCCGCTGACCGACAAACTGCGCTGGGCCGGCGGTTATCAATACGAGGACATCGACGGTTCCGACACCTTGAGCAAGCTGTTGACCTTCGGCCCGGAATGGCACAGCAAATTGCCCAGCGGCTGGCAGCGGGTGATCTCGCTGAAATGGCAGCGCGAGGAATACCAGCTCGGCGACGACTCCGGTCTGAGCACCTTGCTGATGCCCGGCGTCAGCTATTCCTACCTCAAGAGTGACAACCGCATCGACCCGCACAACGGCTATCGCCTGACCTTCGAAAGCAAAGTGGCGAAAGAAGGCCTCGGCTCGGACAACAACCTGCTTTATGGCACGGCGCTGATCAAGGGCCTGACCACCGTGTTCGACAAGCATCGCTTGCTCGGCCGAGTGCAGGTCGGCGGCAGTGCCACCAACGGTTACAAATCCGTACCGCCGTCGCTGCGCTTCTTCGCCGGTGGCGATCAGAGCGTGCGTGGCTACGACTATCAGAGCCTGTCCCCGGAGAACTCCGAGGGCGACCGCATCGGCGGGCGCTACATGGTGGCCGGCAGCGTCGAATACCAATACTCGATTGCCGAGAAGTGGCGCGTGGCGACCTTCGTCGATCAGGGCAACTCCTTTAACAAACTCGAACTGCCGAACCTCAAGACCGGGGTCGGTATCGGTGTGCGCTGGGTCTCGCCGGTGGGGCCGATCCGCCTCGACCTGGCCCACGCGCTGGACGACGAAGGCGGCATCCGGCTGCACTTTTCCATGGGGCCTGAGCTGTGAAGCGTGGTTTGAAAATATCGGCGCTGGCGCTGTTGTCGCTGGTGCTGCTGATCGTATTGAGCATCACCGCTGTGCTCGGAACGCAGGCCGGCAGCCGTTGGGTGCTGGGCCTGGTGCCGGGCCTGAGCGTCGACAACTTTCAGGGCCGCCTCGGCGGGCAGTGGAGCGCCGATCATCTGTTGTGGCAGCAGGACAGCAGCCGCGTCGAACTGGACAAACCGATCTTCGAATGGTCGCCGCTGTGCCTGACGCGCATGACGTTGTGCATCCAGCAGCTCAAGGCCGATACCGTCAGCCTGCAATTCCCGCCGAGCGAAGAAGTCACCGAAAGCGGCCCGATCAAGCTTCCGGATCTGCAATTGCCCGTGGCCATCGAGCTGGGCGACGTGCAGGTCGGCAGCTTGCTGTTCAACGGCAGTGAAGCGTTGAAAGGCCTGCAACTGGCGGCGCACTGGACTGCCAAGGGCATGCAGATCGACAGTGTGAAGCTGCAACGCGACGAGTTGAGCCTGAATCTGTCCGGCCTGCTGCAACCGACCGGCAACTGGCCGCTGAACATCACCGGTGATCTGACCTTGCCGTCGCCGGCGCCCGAGCCGTGGACGCTGGCGCTGAAAATCGACGGCGACCTGCTGAAAACCCTCAACCTGCACGCCGACAGCCGTGGCTACCTCAACGGCCAGTTGAGCGGTGAACTGCAACCGCTGGCGGAAAACCTGCCGGCCAAAGTGCGGATCACCTCGGAGGCGTTCAAGCCGAGCGCCGATCTGCCGGACACCCTGCAATTCAATCAACTGCTATTGACCGGCGAAGGCGACCTGAAAAACGGTTACCAACTGCTCGGCAATGCAACGCTGCCTGCCGATAAAGGCCCGGTGGCGCTGTTGCTCAAAGGCAAGGTCGACGCCAACGGTGCACAGATTGCCGGCCTCGATCTGACGGCCAACGACAAGCAAAGCCTCAAGCTGACCGGCAATGTCGACTGGAGCAAAGGCCTCAGCGCCCAGGCCAATATCAACTGGCTGGATTTCCCCTGGCACCGGCTCTATCCGGAAATCGACGAGCCGCAGGTCGCTTTGCGTACCTTCACCGGCGAAGTCTCCTACACCGACGGTCAGTACCTCGGTAACTTCGCCGCCGCTGCAGATGGGCCGGCGGGGGCGTTCAGCCTGAGCAGTCCGTTCAGCGGCAATCTCAAGCAGATTTTCCTGCCACAACTGAAACTCGAAGCCGGGCAGGGCAAGGCCGAAGGCCATGTGAACGTGCAGTTCGCCGATGGCATTGCCTGGGACACCGCGCTGGAGTTGTCGGCGCTCAACCCGGCGTACTGGGTTGCGGAGTTGCCGGGCACCCTGGCTGGGCCGTTGAAGAGCAAAGGCGAAATGAAGAACGAACGCCTGAGCCTGAATGCCGACCTCGATCTGAAAGGCAAACTGCGCGGGCAACCGGCGGTCCTGCAAGCCAAGGCTGACGGCGCGGGCGAGCAGTGGAATCTGAATGCCCTGCAAATCCGCCTCGGCGACAACAGCATCAACGGCAAGGGCAGCCTGCAACAGAAGCTCACCGGGCAGATCGACATCAAACTGGCGCGACTGGCCCAGCTCTGGCCGCAACTGCGCGGGCAGATCAACGGGCGGGTCGATGTCGCCGGCACGCTCAAGGCGCCGCAGGGCAAGCTCGGCCTGCAAGGTTCGCAACTGGCGTTCCAGGACAATCGCCTGCAAAGCCTCAACCTCGACGCCACCCTCGACAGCGCGCAACGGGCGAAAATCGATCTGAAGGGCAGCGGCATCCAGGCCGGCGACACGTCGCTGGGCACCCTGACCGCCAGCGCTCAGGGCGATATCAAAAACCAGAAACTCAACCTCGACCTGCTCGGGCCGAAGCTGAAACTGGCGTTGGGTCTGGACGGCAATCTGGACAAGGGCAACTGGCGCGGGCGTCTGGCCAGCGGTGACATTCAGGCCGGCGGCCAGGACTGGAAGCTGCAAAACCCGGCCAAGCTCGAACGGCTGGCCGACGGCAAGATCAACTTCGGCGCCCATTGCTGGATGTCCGGCAATGCCAGCCTGTGCGGTGAAGATCAGCGCCTGATGCCGGAGCCGAAGCTGCGTTACCACCTCAAGCAGTTCCCGATCGAAAGCCTAGCGCAGTGGCTGCCGAAGGATTTCGCCTGGCAGGGCAAGCTCAACGCCGACCTGCAACTGGACCTGCCGGCCAGCGGCCCGAACGGCCAGGTCAGCATCGATGCCAGCGGCGGCACCTTGCGCATGCGCGAGAAGGATCAGTGGCTGGACTTCCCGTACCAGACCCTCAAGCTCACCAGCAAGCTCACGCCGAAACGCATCGACACCGACCTCAACTTCGTCGGCGGCAAGCTTGGCGAGTTGATGGTGCAGGCGCAGATCAACCCGCTGCCGGCGAGCAAACCGGTCAGTGGTTCGTTCCGCCTCAGCGGGCTTGATCTGTCGGTGGCGCGGCCGTTTGTGCCGATGGTCGAGAAACTCACTGGGCGCCTGAACGGCAGCGGCACGATTTCCGGTGGCCTGCTCGCGCCGCTGGTCAACGGCACCGTGCAGCTCAGCGACGGCGAAGTGTCCGGGCCGGAGTTGCCGATCGAGCTGCAAGCGTTGCAACTGCAAGCGGTGATCGCCGGTGAGGCCGTGCAATTGAACGGCGGCTGGAAAAGCGGCAAGAGCGGGCAGGGCAGCCTGAACGGCAACATCGCCTGGGGTCAGGCGCTGGTGGTGGATCTGGCGCTCAAGGGCACGCAATTGCCGGTGACGGTCGAGCCCTACGCCAAACTGGAAGTGGCGCCGGACCTGAAGATTTCCATGGCCGGCGATGAGCTGGCGATTGCCGGCAAGGTGCTGGTACCGAAAGGCGAAATCACTGTGCGGGAACTGCCGCCATCGACGGTGAAAGTCTCCGATGACACGATCATCGTCGGCGCGCAGACCGAGGAGGGCAAACCGCCGCTGGCGATGAAAATGGACATCGATGTGGTGGTCGGCCAGGACAAGTTGAGCTTCGCCGGGTTCGGCTTGACCGCCAACCTGCAAGGCCAGGTGCACATCGGCGACAACATGGATACTCGCGGTGAACTGTGGCTCAACGACGGACGCTACCGCGCTTATGGTCAGCGCCTGACGGTGCGTCGCGCGCGTCTGCTGTTTGCCGGCCCGATCGATCAGCCATATCTGGACATCGAAGCGATTCGCCAGACCGATGATGTGATCGCCGGTATCCGCCTGAGCGGCAGCGCCGAGCAGCCGACCACACAGATCTTCTCGGAACCGGCCATGAGCCAGGAACAGGCGCTGTCTTATCTGGTGCTGGGGCGTCCGCTGAGCACCACCGGCGAGGACAACAACATGCTCGCGCAGGCGGCGCTTGGTCTGGGCCTGATGGGCAGTTCCGGGGTCACCAGCAGTCTGGCCAGTGACCTGGGCATTCAGGACTTCCAGCTCGACACCCAGGGCAGCGGCAACACCACCAGCGTGGTGGCCAGCGGCAACATCTCGGAAAAACTCAGCCTGCGTTACGGCGTCGGCGTGTTCGAGCCGGCCAACACCATCGCCCTGCGCTACAAACTGAGCAAAAAGGTCTACCTCGAAGCCGCCAGCGGCGTGGCCAGTTCGCTGGACATCTTCTACAAGCGGGATTTCTAGAGCGCACCTGTTTACTTGAACCGAGGCGCGGCCTTCGCGAGCAATCTTGCTCCCAAAGAGATCTGCGGCTGACATGAATGTGTGCCTGCCACCGATCAAATGTGGGAGCGAGCCTGCTCGCGAAGGCGGCTTTCCAGCCAGCAGAGAGGGGGCGGCTGACACCTCTTCGCGAGCAATCTCGCTCCTAGTTTTGATCCGGGCGACATACCAACGATGCGCGCTCGTAATTCAACGCCTTGTCACGCTCGGGCAGTGCATACGACGCCTCGCAGCGCTGGCCTTGCCAGTTGATGGTCAGGGTGCCGGCGGCGTCCGCGACCAGCGCCAGTGCCTTGCCGCTTGGGTCGGAGATCGCCAGTTGCTTGCCGGCGGCGTCTTCCAGTGACGCCCCAAACGGGATTGGCTGGTGCTGCACATCGAACAGGGCGAATTGCACCCGACGCCCGGTCTTGCTGGCATAGCGCGCCAGTACCACGGCACCACGGCGCGGTACCACTTGCCGGGTGGCGTTTTCAATTTCGAAATCACCGCCCAGATCGCGGGTGTCGAGGCTGATCCAGTTGACCCGATACGGCTGCGCGTTGGACACCACCGCATAACCGTTGCCAGCGGTTTTCGCCCCGGAGAAGCTGGCGATCTTCACGCCTTCAACGCCCTCGACCTGTGCCAGCGCGAACGTCTCACCGACGGTCTGCCCGAGGTTGATGCCGCCCGCGTGACCGACAATCGAACCGGCAACATTGAGATTCTGCGAGTTGTAGCCACGGCCCTGGCTGTAACCGGCACTGATGTCCATCACCGACGTTCGTGTGCTGATATTGGCCGAGCCGGTGCTGCCGCCGGTGCGGCTGTTGCCGCCTTGTACCGAGTAGTAGGTGTCGCTGTCTTCGGACAGATAGCCGTTGATGCCGACCTGGGTACTGCTGGTGTCCTTCTGCGAGCTGGCCGAGACGAAAGCGCGTGGCGCGCGGGGTTTCGAACCCAAGGGAAACGACACTGAGAGATTGAACAACGTGTCGTTGTTCGCCGGCCCATAGTTGGCGACATCCTTAGTGTAAGTCGCGCTGAGGTTGTAGCTGACATCGCCCCAATAATTGCTGTAACCGGCCGCCAGGCTTTGCGAACCGCCTCGTCCCCAGTAGCGCTGGTCACTGGCATTGAGGTAAATACTGCCGAACTGCTGGTTGCGCCCAAGGCTCTGGTTGACGGTCAGGTCAGTGCGGGTTTTCGAGTTGCCGGTGCGCTTCTGGCCCTCGCTGTTCAGCTCCTCGACATGTTCGCTGAAGGTTCGATAGCCCTCGGTCGAATAGCGGTAAGCGGCGAGGGTGAAGTTGGTGTCGGTGCCGGTGAACGTCTTGGCGTACAGCGCGCGCAGGCTGTTACCCTTGACGGTCTGGGCAAATGTGCGGCTGCTGGAGTGGGTCAGGTCCAGCGAGATCGCACCGATCGCAGTGTTGCGCCCGGCGCCAACGGAAAACGCCTGGAAATCTTCGCTGGCCTGGGTGCCCACGATCGCCGACAAATTGCTGCTGACACCGTAAGCCACCGTGCTGCTGACGAACTCCGGCGATTGCTGATCATCGCTGTTGCTGTTGTAGCGGCCCGCCGAAACGCTGTACTTGAGTTGCCCCTCGCGCACCATGATCGGCAGGCTGGAAAACGCCTGCACCGTGACCCGGCGCCGACCGTCGGCTTCGATGACGGTGATTTCCAGATCGCCGTTGGAGCCGCTGGGATATATGTCGCTGATTTCGAACGGCCCGGGTGGCACGTTGGCGGTGTACAGAATGTAATCGTTCTGGCGAATCTCCACGGTCGCGCTCGATTGTGCGATGCCGCGAATCACCGGCGCATAACCGCGCTCGCTGTCGGCACGCATGCCATCGTCGGAGGCCAGTTTCACGCCGCGATAGCGCACGCTGTCGAACAGGTCGGCATCAGAGAAAATGTCGCCGGCGCTGAACTGGCCCTTCAGCGCGGTGACGTCGTGTTGCAGATAACTGCGATTGCTCTTGAACGTGCTCGGCCGACCGGTGCTGCTGTTGAAGTTGGACTCGTTGCGCAAGCGCCAGCCGCCGAGGTTGATGCCGTTGCGTAGGCCGACGTTATTGGCGATCGTGGTATCGACGTCGGTGCTGTTGCGGTTGCTGCTCACCTGATAGTTGATGAACGCTGCGGGTACACCTTCGTCCCACAGCGCCGGATCGACATAACCACGGCGGCCACGCTCCATGGCGCTTTGCGGCACGCTGACCAGCAAGCGCAGGCGCGGCACGTCATAGCGCACGGTGGCCTGATCGATCAGCGCGGGCAGATCAAGGCAGGTGTCGGCGGCGGCGCTGTCCAGTTTGCCGCTGGCCTGCAGCTTGCCAAGATCCACACCCAGTTGCTTGAGCATGTCCAGCGTCAGGCAGGCTTCGACCTTGTGGCTGTCGGGATGGTGGCGAAAATCGATATCGCGACGGCCGACCAGGGTGTCGTTGCCATACAGGTCGACCCGATAAGTGCCGGGGAGAACCTGGCTGCCGGCGAGGAGGGTCTGCAGATCGACGGCAGACGTCGCGCCTTGCAGAAACGATGTATTGAATTGTTCTTCGCCATCGGCCAGGCAAGTTGTGCTGACGACCAGTGCAACCGAAAACGGCGCCAATCCATCGCGCTTTAAAAAAAACATGCAGGAACCCTATATCACCTCCGATACGAACTAACGGAGCGAAGAGAAATACAGTGAAAGTGCGGCTGATAAAGCGGCACGCGAGTTATGGCGATTCTTTATCAAGGCTGGCGCTAACTTCGGCGCTGCCGGAAAGTTGCGCGAAATAACGGTCTCGGGCGCCGTAGTCGTTGATGCTGCTGAATGACAGTTGCGCAGAACTGGCCGCGTTGGGTTGTTTGAGTGCGAACTCTTTTTGTTCGCCGGGCGCAATCATCATCGAATCGAATGGCTTTTCGCTGCTGGCGCCCGCTTGCATTGTTATATCGGCAATCGATACGTGATAGAGCCCTGGATTGTTCACCACCAACATGCTTTTGCCGGCGCGCTCGATCAGTCGCCAGCGCAACTCGGTCGGCGCTTGATAGGCTTTGTCTGGCAAACCGGCGGGGCGAAAGAACACCTTGATGCGCTGACGCACCGCCAGTTGCAGGGTGTTCGCGGTTTTCGCAGATTGAGGGATCTCCTGGACATTCAGCCACACCACTGACTCGCGGTCGCCGGGCATGCCGGTGCCTTCGTAGATAACCCGCAGAATCTGTTGTTGATCGCCGCTGACCCGCACCAGAGGCGGGGTGACGGCGAACGGCGCTGAACCTGCTTCGTCGCTGTCGGTGTCGACCCAGGACTGAACCAACACGTCTGCACCGCTGTTGCGCACTGTGATGCTGGCTTCTTTGTGGTTGCCATCGAAAATCAGCCGGGTGCTGCTCAACGAAATGCCGGCCATGGCCTGATTGACGGCGAACAGGCCCAGGAGGCCGACGCACAGGGATAGGGAATGACGTAGGAACATGAACAATTACCGCGCAAAGTGAAGGGAAGTGCAGGGCCGTTGCGCCCCGCACTGGTTCGATGAATCGCGCGATTATTCGTATTGCAGGGTGAACGGCAGGGTCGCATCGCCGCGACCGGCGACCGCCAGTTTCGGATCGACGGTGGTCACGTAGGCGGCCGAGAATTTCAGCGTGGTGTTGCTGTCTTGCAGGGTGTTTTCAATCCGCGCGGTGGTTGGCGATGTCAGGTCGATCACCGCGCCGTTGGAGTCAAGCAGGGCGATGCCGATGCCTTTTGCCGAGCCCAGGCCGTCGATTAGTTTCAAGACCTTGGTGCCGGTTTCGATGCCTGAACCTGCGCCCTTGGTCGGTTCGAAGATCATCGCCACCTTGGTCCCGGCATTGCAGTTGATCTTCATGTCGAAGTTTTCGACGCTCAGGGTGCCGTTGCCTTTCGGCGCGGTGGCGGTGCCCATGTCCTTGATCGACACTTCGCCCATGTTGACCGAGATTGTCTTGTCCTTGCCGGCGCCTTCGACCGAGCAGGCATCGTTGTTGATGGTACCTGTGAAATTGATGGTGCCGCTGCCAGCCTTGGTTGGCGAAACAGGATCGGCCGCCAGAACATTACCGGCAGCGAAGATCGACAAGGCGAGAAGCGTGCGAGACAGCTTTTTCATGTTGCTTTTCCATTGGTGGGGTTAAAGCAACACAATAAATCGCGTACTTGCGCTGGAACATCAGACGATTCCTAGATGCGCGGCAAGTCATGCTGAAGTGCGCAATTGTCTAGTTGAACAAGTTGCGCTCGATGCAATAAGTCATTAACTCCTGATCGCTGTTTACTTCAAGTTTTCGCATGGCTGAAACTTTCTGTGTACTGACTGTTTTGGCACTTCGGTTAAGTCCTCGTGCTATTTCATTGACGCCTTGTCCTTGCACAAACAACCGCAGGATTTCATGTTCTCTGGGCGACAAGCGGGCAAAGCGTTCATCCAGGTCCGCGCTGTTGTCCAGCACCGAAGTGGGTGCGGGTTGTTTGCTGCGAACCGTATGGCCTTTGGCAATGGCTTTGAGCGCCACTTCTATTTCAACGTGCAACTGGCTTTTCTGAATCACCGCCAGTACACCCAGTTCCTGCAGACGGGCCAGGATCAACGGATTGGAAATCATGGTCAGGACCAGCACCCGCACCTGGGGGAAATGCCGGGTCACATATTCCACCAGCTTCAGTCCGTCACCGTAACGCGAGTCACCGGGCATGTTGAAATCGGTGATCAACAGATCCACCGGCTGGGTCTTCAGCAAATCGATTAACTCATCGGGGCAAACGGCTTCGCCGATTACGCTGAAGTGGTGGTCACGCTCGACCAGTTCCCGCACCCCCAGCAGGACGATGGGATGATCATCGGCGATGACAACATTGAAGGTTTCCATGGGTGCTTTATCCAGAGTGAAATTATTCAAAGGCATCGAGCAGGTCGCTCAGGCGCGCCAGTTGTTGACGCACCTCACCGCCCAGCGCCGGGGTTACGGCCATGCCGGTCAGGCGACATTCCAGTTCGACGAATGCGCTGGCCAGGGCCGGGATCTGCACCGCGCCCAGTGCCCCGGCCATGCTGTGCAGTTGCCGCGCGACGCTGTCGGCATCGGCTGCGTCGAGCGCGTTGAGGGTGGTGTGAATGTCGCGGCGCAGGGTTACGACAAACAGCTCGCGCATTTTCGGCGAGAGCGTCGGCGGGGTATCGGCGACCGGCGCGACAGCGATATGGCAGTGGCTTTGCAGTTGCGCACGCAGCGTCGCCAAGTTCAGCGGTTTGACCATCCACGCGTTCATGCCGACGGCGGCGCAGCGCTCGCCTTCTTCGCGCAAGGCATTGGCAGTGACGCCGATGATCGGCAATGTCGCATCCTGCTCGCGCAGTGCTGCGGCCAGTTGATAACCGTTCATGACCGGCATGTTGACGTCGGTCAGCAGCAAGTCGAAGCGCCCCGGTGTCCAGTGCGCCAGAGCCTGTTCGCCATTGGTTGCGACAACCACCGAGCAGCCCAGCGCCTCCAGTTGTTCCTTGATGATCCCCGCGTTGATCGCATTGTCCTCGGCCACCAGCACGCGCAGATTCAGCGCTCGGGTGTTTGCCTGCCGCGACGGCGTGCGCTGCTGACCGGCGCCGTGCACGGCGAGGGCAATCGCCCAGCCGATCGCGCGCACGTCGTCGGCATCGACCTGCCAGTCATTGCCGCTCACCTGCGCCGGGTTGGGGCCAGCGGCAATGGCGACGATTCGCCGGCCAGCGAAAGCTGTAGCGCTGGCCAGTGGTGCAAGATCGACCAGCAGCGCCGAAGGCGGCGGCAGCTCGTTGGTCACCAGTCGACAGTCGAGGCCAAAGCGGTTCAGCCACGCCATCAGATGTTGCGCCAGTTCAGCGACTGGCGCACGCACGTAGACGGCGGGGCTGTCGGCGCCGATCGCCGGGCAATCGGCGAGGCTGCCCGGTGCGCAATCGAGCATCAGTTGCAAGTTGAAGCAGCTGCCTAGTCCCGGTTCACTGACCACGTTCAACTCGCCGTGCATCAACTCGCACAGCCATTTGCAAATGGCCAGACCGAGACCCGCGCCGGCATGACTGTCGGCTTCGTTGACTTGGTAGAAAGGGTCGAACAATTGCTGTTGCTGCGCCTGGGAAATGCCCACGCCCGAGTCGCTGACCTGCCACTGCACCCGGGCTCGACCGCTTGAGTTTTGCAGCACACGAACACGCACGACCACACGGCCGTTATCGGTGAACTTGATCGCGTTGCTAAGCAGGTTGTTGAGGATCTGGCGAATGCGCTGCGCATCACCGAGCAAGTGATCCGGCAGTGCTGCATCAATGCAGGCATACAATTGCAACCCTTTGCCGCGGGCAAAAGCGGCGTAGCTGCGCACCACGTCTTCGGTCAGTTCCAGCGGGCAGAACGGCTGAAGCTCGAGGTTCATCTGCCCGGCCTCAATCTTCGACACATCCAGCACATCGCTGATCAACTTGAACAGACTGGCCGACGAGCGCTGAATGGTCTCCAGATAATCCTGTTGGCGTGGGGCGAGGGCGGTCAGGCCGAGCAGCTCCAGAGTGCCGAGCACGCCATACAGCGGCGTACGGATTTCATGACTCATCGTCGCCAGAAACCGGCTCTTGGCCTGATTGGCCGAGTCGGCGGCCTGACGCGCGACTTCCAGTGCCGCGGCGTCTTCCACATGTCGGGTGACGTCGTGCAGCGCACACAGCCAGGCATCCTGACCCTGATAACGAGTGGCGACGAAAGCGACATGCAAATGCCGGCTGTCTATCTCCAGTTCGGCATGACCATGGCCAGTCGCTGCCTGCTGGTCAAGCAGGCTGATCAGTTCGCCAGTGTCGTGCCATTGCTGGGCGAGCTGGTTTTCCAGCAACACCTGATGATCGCGGCGGCTGATCACGCACAGGCCGGTCGGCGCGGTGTCGATGACCGCACGGCTGAAGGCTTCGCTTTCGGCGATGCTGGCGTGGGCAGTTTGCGCGGGGAGGATAACGCGTTGGGTGTACCAGCGATTGAGCGCGCGGCCACTGCCAAGCAGCGCCAGCACCAGTGCCAGCAGGCATAGCAGTGGCCACAGCGCGTAATCGAGAAAACTCTGCACGCTGATCACATAGATCGCCGTCCAGCGTTGGTCGCCGGGGCTGGTCAGCTTGAACACCAGGCCGTCGCGGGTCAGGTTCGCGCCGTCATCGAGCACTTGGTCTGGCTTGAGCGCACCGATCAACGCTGTGCCGTTGGGCGTGATCAGGGTGAAATCGTCGTAGATCGACCACTCCATCAAACGCTCGATATTGTTGACCTGGGACAGTTTCAACAGCGAGCCGAGCAGCACCCAGGAGTTCGCCCCCTCAATCCTCAGCGTCGGTTTACTCAGGTTGATCCGCACGTAAGCCAGCAGGCTCGGGGTGCCATCGTTTTCCTGCTCGAACGGGTAGGGAGCCCAGTGCACTTGCTCTGAAGTCTGTGCGTGGCGCTGCATGTTCATTTGGGTCATGAGTTCGACGAACCGGCCGACCTGCGTTGGCCCGGCGCCGCGCAAACGGCCGGTGGCAGGCACGGCGATATCGTAATTGTCCGGCCCGTTGAGCAGGATCACCTGCGGAGACTGGTAATGCGAGGCTGCCCAGAAGGCGCTGTAGTAAGCTGCCAGATAGCTGCCGAGGACAAACACCTTGGGGTGTTGGCTGGGGGCGATTCGCTCCGGATCGATCTTTACGCTGAACGGCAGCGAAAACGGCAGCCCACGGCCTTCGTAAATGTTCGGCCCTTCTTCGGGCAAAAGCTTTTGGACAACAGGCGGCGTCACAGCCTCGGCAAAGTACACACCCTTGGCGCTGGCCCTAGAGATCGCGTCGAGAAAGGCCTCCTGCTCGCGAATGTTTTCCATCAGTCGGGCGAAGTGGAACTGCAGGGTATCGCGCTGTTCTTCCACCATGCGCTGCACGCCCAGATAACTGATACCCAGCAACAGCAGCGCAAGCGCGCCGAGGATCAGTAAGCCCTTGTTTAGGCGCTGCGAGCTGTTGGCAAGTTTTTCCAGCAGGGCATTGGGGTGCGGCATCAATACGCTCGGTCGATAAAAGTGGGTAAGCGTTTGAACACGGCTGACCTCGATGGCAAGTGGTGGTCGTCCGCCGCGAGCTGCAGATCACCAGACATTCGCCGGTCCGTCATGACAGAGCAACTGCTGGAACTGTTCCGAAGACACGGCGTGGGAGATCAGGAAACCCTGAACCTGAGTGCAGTCGATTTTACGCAACAGAGCAAGTTCCTGCGCGGTTTCCACGCCTTCGGCGACCACCGTCAGACCCAGTTGCCGGCCCAACGTGACAATGCTGGTCAGCGCCTGCGCCAGTTCGGCGTTGCGGTTGCAACCCTGTACCAGCGCGCGGTCGATTTTCAGTTCGGTGAAAGGGGCCGAGACCAGGTTCATGTAGGAACTGTAGCCCTTGCCGAAATCATCCTGTGACAGGCCGAAACCCTTGATCCTCAAGCGGCAGGCACCGGCGTAGAAGTTGCTGATGTCATCGGGCACCGAGCACTCCATCAGCTCGAAACAGATCCGCGCCGGCAGCCCGTCGTGGTGCAGGACAAAAGCGAGGATGCGATCCGGCAGGTCGTGGCTGTTGAGCAGGTGCGTCGGCAGGTTGATCGACACCGGAATGTCATAGCCCTGCTGGCGCCATACCGCTTGGGCGGCCATTGCCTGTTCCAGTACCCGCCAGAGCAGGTGCTCTTCGAGATCGCAGGCGATCAGCGCCGGTAGAAAAACTCCCGGCAACAACGTGCCGTGTTCCGGGTGAGCCCAGCGTACCAGTGCTTCGGCGGCGACGATGCGACCATTGTCCAACGCCTTTTTTGGTTGAAACCAGGCTTGCAGCTCACCGTTATCCAACGCCCGTACAAGGCTCTGGCGGTCGATGCCAGCCTGCGTGGCGATCGGCACGTCCTGACGCAGCGCCTGCAACTGGTCGATCAGGCAACGCAGGGCGGCGCTGTTGACCGGTTTGGAAATCAGCCCGATGACTTTGACCTGCAGATTGCTCGCCACCAGGCTCGCGCCCATCAGCATGCGCCGTGAGGCGGCGCTCATGATCGCCAGTGCCGGGCGGGAGGGCTGCGCGGCCAGGCCCTGAATGAACTGCACGCCATCCATGCCCGGCATCAGCAGGTCGGTGAGCACCAGGTCGAACTCGCGTTTTTTCAGGCGCCGCAAGGCTTCTTCGCCGTCCCTGGCAAACTCCAGATCGAAGACGCCCAACTCGTTGAACAGGTTCTGCAAGTACAGATGCTGGAACGGGTGATCTTCGACAATCAGCAGGCTAGGGGACTTCATGAGCGACTCGGTGGTAGGGAGCCAGGACGATCGACAAGGCTCTTAGCGTAAAAGGTTTGATCAGGCAGTGATTCATGCCGGCGGCCAGACACAGCGCCTCTTCGCCGCGCAGGGCGTTGGCGGTGGCGCCGATGATCGGCGTGGTGCAGCCCAGTCTGCGCAGGGCCTTGGCCAGTTCATAACCGTTGAGGCGCGGCATGTTGACGTCGCTGAGCACGACATCGAAGGTGTTGGCCTGCCATAGCGACAAGGCCTCTTCGCCATCGCTGGCCAGCGCCACCGTGCAGCCGAGTTCTTGCAGCTGGTCGCGCAGAATCAATTGGTTGATGGCATTGTCTTCGGCGACGAGAATGTGCAGCTGCAGCGGCGCCAACGCCTGGGTCTGTGTCTGCTGATGCTCGATAACGGCGCCGCCCTGAGCTTGGCGCACAGCCTGGCGGATCGCGGCCAGATCGTTCAGATTCGCTATCCAGCCGTCGACTGTGCATTGCGGCTCACAGGCGCCCGCGCCGCTGGCCAGCACGCGTGGCCCTGACCAGCGCAGTTCGCTGTGCTGATCCATCGGCACCGGATACAGCTCAAGCAATACGCCGCCGTCGGCAGGCGCGTGACTGGCCGGCGCGCCGACGTGCGGGCGAGCGCCCCAGCGGCGCAGCCAGCCAGCGAGGCTGTCGGCCAGTTCGCGTACTGGCGACACCAAATAAACGATGTCGCCCGCCAGTTTCGGTTGTGTTTCAGGCGGCGTGTTGCCCGTGCGCTGCTCAAGCGGCAAGGTCAGGGAAAAACTGCTGCCCAGCCCCGGTTCGCTGACCATCTGCAGGGTGCCGTTCATCAAATTCGTCAGCCGCAGACAGATCGGCAGGCCCAGCCCAGTGCCCGCAACGACGTGGCTGTTGCCTTGGGTCTGGTAAAACGGCTCGAAAATAAATGTCTGATCATCGTGGGCAATGCCGCGCCCGGTGTCCGATACCTGCCATTGCACGCAGACGCGCTCGCCTTCGCGGGACAGCACGTTGACCCGCAGCACCACGCGTCCGGAATCGGTGAACTTGACCGCATTGCTCAGCAGATTGTTGAGGATCTGCCGGACACGACTGATGTCGCCGATCAGGCTGTCGGGCAGCTGCGGATCGAAGCAGGCATAGAGCTGCAAACCTTTGCTCTGCGCCGCCGCCGCGTAGCCCTGCACAACCTCTTGGGCCAGGGCAACGATGGAAAAGTCACTGAGTTCCAGCGCCAGTTGCCCGGCCTCAATTTTCGACACGTCGAGCACGTCGCAGATCAATTGCAGAAGGGTCGCGGACGAGCCTTCGATCGCGCGCAAGTAGCTTTTCTGCTGAGTGTCGAGCTGAGTGCGAGCGAGCAGTTCGAGAGTGCCGAGCACGCCATACAGCGGGGTGCGGATTTCATGGCTCATGGTCGCCAGAAACAGGGTTTTCGCTTCGTTGGCAGCATCGGCCGACTGCCGCGCCTGCTCCAGCGCCGCTTCGATTTGCCGGCGCGCGCTGATGTCGCTGAAGGCGCAAAACAACACGTCTTCGCCCTTGTAGCGGGTCGGCGCGCAACTCAGGTACAGGTGGCGACCGTCGGCGGTCTCGAAATAGTCGGTCAGGCACGGCGCGTGTTCAGCAAATGCCGCGCGGATCCAGCCGCGACCCAGTTGCTCTCTGCACGCGCCCAGCCATTGCTGCGCGAGCGTGTTTTCCAGTACCACCTGAGCGTCGCTGCGCCGCAACACACAGAGCGCCACCGGAGCGGTCTGGATCACATCGCGGCTGAACAACTCGCTTTCCACCAGCGCCTGAATCCGGTGCAGGGTCGGGGTGATGAAGCGATGCTCCAGGCGCCGGATCAACAGCCACACCAGACTGATACTCGCCTGACAGAACGCCAGCGCGCCGAGCATTTGCGGCCACAGGGCCCACAACACCGCTAGCAAGTCGATGGAGTAGGTCAGCTGCCAATCCGACGATTTAAGTTGTTTGCGCAATACCAGTTGCTCGGGCAGCCAGCCTTCTCCGACGAAACCGAAGAAATCCTGCTGGCGCAGCAGCGGCAGATTCTGCCCGGGCGGCGGTTTGTGGCTGTTGCTGAATAACGGCATGCCCTGAGAATTGAACATGGTGAACTCGCCGGCGCTGTGGTCGCTCAAGGCAGTGGCCACTTCACGGTCGTCCATTTCCAGGCCGAGCCAACCGGACTCCAGATCGCGTTCATCCAGACGAATGAAGATGTACAGCTGCGAGTGCCCTTGCCAGTTGTGGGTCAGCCAGATTTCTTTCAAGGCACTGTTGTTGCCGTGCTTGAGGGTTTCCAGGCGATCAAGCATCTCGTGCGGAAAGTCGTCGGCCATGGGCGTCGTGTTGTACAAGCGCCAGACCTGGGCTTCGGCGCCGCTGCTGACGTACAGCAGATTCAATTTGCGCGCTTGCAGATAGTCGCGCATGCGCTGGGTCAGCCAGATGCTCCACTGCTTGCCCGGTGTTTGTCCGAGCAGCAGACGGATCTCCTCTTCGGATAGCGGCGCGCTCAGCGCGGTCTGACGGGTCGCCGACAGACTCAGGCTTTCGAGCAGCGCTTCACGGGTGGTGAAAAACGTATGCGCCTCGGCGATGGCGCTGCTCATGTAGCTGCGCCGCTGGGAAATCTCACTGTTGAAGGTGAACAGCAGGAAGCTGTACACGCCGCCGAGAATGCCCACCAGCAACACCAGCGCGAAAATGCGCAACAAGCGTCGCGCCGCGTGGGGCGTGGACAGCACCGGGCTGATCTGATGGAGGTAGTTCTTCAAGCGCATCCCGGCACAGTAGGGCGGGCCGGGCACGACGAAAATCAGACAATTCCTAAAGAGGGGGGGCGAACAATCGGCTGTGGCAACGCGTTAATGGATTCACAGGTAACTCATGACAAAGGCAATCGTTGCGTTGGCTGATCCGGCGCGCATGCCCTTGTCAAACCCGCCATTGCCAGCTGTTTCAGCAATGCGAAAGTATCGGGCGCTCAGGGGGATTTTCAAGTTGCCTCCCGCAGTGGGATAGTCCGCGAACACATAGCTTTGATGTAAAACCAAAGGCGTTCCATCCGTGTTGAGTATTTGCAAGGCCAAACCCTCAGCAGTCGAATCTGCACTCAGCTTTACGATGCCCCTCGTTGAATTTTGCGAGGGAGAAGTTGAAGTAGGCTTGAGTGTATAAGTTACTTTATTAATGCCTGATGGACAGTTGTTGAGGCTTATGTCGAATTTGACCGGTTCAGAATAGGCTCCGTTATTGGCGAATATACTGATGTCGTGTGATCCCATGTCTACCTGGATATCAGGCGTTTCACAGGATTGAGGTACGATCGTTACGCCGTTGGTCGCCATTGTCATTGGTGATACACCGTCTGCATGGAAAACCCCAAGTGTACCTGCCGGGATTTTCTGTACACCGATTACATCCGCTATTTTGAATAGTCGTAGCACGTGTCTTGTGGTGTCCCATCCGTATCCACCCGCTTCTCGCCGAATGCCCGGATAAATGGGTATGGTTACGTTGTCTTTGAAAGACCACTGCCATGCAAGTCCAGTGGTTCCTATCGCGTAAACAAGGTCGCCCGATTTAGACACGCCGACGTTGTTCAAAACACCATATGAAAACTCGTTAGTGCATTTATATGAGCTGGGCGTAGGGCCGAGTGTGATTGGCGGACTTTCATATATTAGGGTGCCGTTAGGTGTGTCACGAGGAATGGAAAGTGTAGCGGGTACTTGCATAGTGAGAGTTGTTTGATGATGGTTTGGGTAGAACGAGCAATTAGCCGCGCCCGCGTAGCTGGACGCGAAGAGCAGCGTCAGGCACAGCGTGTGAATCAATTTCGTGATCGGGGTAGGGCGCTGCGGTTGGAAACGCTTCATGAAGAGGGCTTTACGTATCGGCCAATGAGCGGCGTACGTTAGCCGCGACACTCAAAGCTGGACATCAGGCGATTCCTAGAAAGCACCGGCGCTCTTCACATCGGAATGCGCTCCCCTGTAGGGGTAAGCCTGCTCGCGATGGCGTCCTTTCATTCACCATCAACGGTGCGGCTGATGGCCTCATCGCGAGCAGGCTCACTCCTACAGGCAACGCTTTCCAACGCCTACCCATCGCCCAAACCAAAGCCACTGGTCATCTGATTAGCAAGCCCCCTAACTATTACGTTGACATTCGCTGCCTAGGCAGTAACATCTCGACATACATTCACTGCCTAGGCAGTTATTAGGTGAGCACATGAAGCATTTCACCCCTGACGAATTCCAGCATTGCCATCTCGGCCTGTTGCTCGGCCGTGCCGCTTTACTCAAGGACAAGATCATCGACACCCACATGGAACCCCACGGCATCACCGCCGCGCAGTTCAAGGTGTTGATCATCATGGCCCAGTTCGGCGTCGACACTCCGGCCGAGCTGTGCCGGCATCTGTCGCTGGACAGCGGTTCGATGACTCGGATGCTCGATCGTCTGGAGCAGAAAGGTTTCCTGGTTCGCCAACGCAGCGAAGGCGATCGCCGTCAGGTGCAACTCAAGCTCACCGAGCAGGGCCAGCAACTGGCCGATCGCCTGCCGCACATCGGCGCCGACGCCATGAATGAACTGGCCGGCGCCGTGACCCCGGACGAGTTGAAAACCCTGGAATACATCCTCAAGAAAATTTTGCTGGCAGCCGGTGACCCGATCACCCTCCAGCGGTTAGGTGAACACAATGAGCGGTAAAACCTTGCGCAGCAGCCTGACACTGGTGCTGTCGGCGATGATCCTCGCCGGTTGCGCCAACTACAGTGGCCTCGATACCCAGGGCGCGAGCCTCGATGCGAAAACCCTGCAGACCGGACAATCGCTCAACGGCGTCACCCTGTTCCAGGCCGCGTGGCCGAAGAGCGACTGGTGGACCAGCCTCGGCGATCCGCAGCTCGACGGCCTGATCCGCGAAGCCCTGAAAGACAGCCCGGACATGCAGATCGCCGACGCCCGCGCCCATCAGGCCAGCGCCGCCGCGTATGCCGCCGATGCCGAGCATTATCCGACCCTCGACGCCAGCGCCGGCATCAGCCGTTCGCGTCTGGCCCGGGATCAGGATCCGCTGGGGCAGGGTGGGGCTTACTCCACCGTGCGCAACATCAGCGCCGGCTTCAATTACAACTTCGACCTGTGGGGCGGTCAGCGTGAAGCCTGGGAGGCCGCACTCGGCCAGGCCCGCGCCGCCGAAGTCGACCGTCAGGCTGCGCAACTGACTCTCGCCGCTGATGTGGCCCGGGCCTACAGCGATCTGGGTCAGGCGCACATCGTCTATGACCTGGCCAACGAAGATTTGAAGCGCACCAAACAGATGCTCGACCTGAGCCAGCGTCGTTTGAGCTCGGGGATCGACAGTCAGTACCAGTTCCAGCAGACCCAAAGTCTGGAAGCCAGCTCCGAAGCCAGCCTGATCGACGCCGAAAAACGCCTGAACAGCGCGAAAATCGCCCTGGCCGTGCTGCTCGGCAAAGGCCCGGATCGCGGCAACGAAATCGCTCGACCGAAAGTTCTGCAAGCCAGCGCCGTGGCATTGCCCTCGGTGCTGCCGGCCGAGCTGCTGGGCCGTCGCCCCGATCTGGTCGCCGCGCGCTGGCGTGTCGAGGCGGCGAGCAAGGACATCGACTCGGCCAAGACCCGCTTCTATCCCAACCTGAACCTGTCGGCTTCCGCCGGTGCCGAATCCTTGTTGGGGGACGCGATGTTCGGCTCCGCCAGTCGCTTCTTCAACATTGCCCCGACGATTTCGGTGCCGATCTTCGATGGCGGGCGCCTGCGCGCCAACCTCGATGCCCGCGACGCCGATTACGACCTCGCCGTGGCGCAGTACAACAAAAGCCTGGTGAAAGCCCTGGGCGATGTCAGCGACACGATCAACCAGCTGCGTGACATCGGCCGGCAGATCGGCGCCCAGCAGCACGCGACCGAGATTGCCCAGGATTCTTACAACACCGTCGTCCAGCGTTACGGTTCCGGCATCGGCAACTACCTGGACGTGCTCAGCATCGAGCAGCAATTACTGCAGGCCCAGCGTCAGCTGGCCAACCTGAATGCCGAGCAGATCGACCTGTCGATTCAACTGATGCAAGCGCTGGGCGGCGGCTTCCAGGGTGAAACCCTGACCGCAGCCAACGCCACCCCAGCCACGCCGCACAACTAATTCAAGGTACTTGTCATGGCCACTGCCGAAAACACACAAGCTCAAGACAACGCCCAGGACACTGGCAATCCGCGCAAACGCAAGGTGATGCTGCTGGTGCTGGCCGTTGTGGTTGCCCTCGCCGGTGCCGGTGTCTGGGCGTATCACGAATTCATCGGGCGCTGGAGCGAAAGCACCGACGACGCCTACGTCAACGGCAACGTGGTGGAAATCACCCCGCTGGTGACCGGCACCGTGGTCAGCATCGGTGCTGACGATGGCGATCTGGTGCACGAAGGCCAGGTGCTGATCAACTTCGACCCGAACGACGCCGAAGTCGGTCTGCAAAGTGCCAAGGCCAATCTGGCCCGCACCGTGCGTCAGGTGCGCGGTCTGTACAGCAACGTCGACGGCATGAAGGCCCAGGTCAATGCGCAACAGGCCGAAGTGCAGAAAGCCCAGGACAACTTCAACCGTCGTAAGAACCTCGCGGCCGGCGGGGCGATTTCCCAGGAAGAACTGTCCCACGCCCGCGATGACCTGACCTCGGCACAAAACGCCCTGGCCAACGCCAGGCAGCAGTTGAAAACCACCAGCGCGCTGGTCGATGACACCGTGGTCTCCTCGCACCCGGACGTGATGGCTGCCGCCGCGCAACTGCGCCAGGCCTACCTGACCAACGCACGCAGCACCTTGATCGCGCCGGTCACCGGTTATGTCGCCAAGCGCACCGTGCAACTTGGCCAGCGTGTGCAGCCGGGCACTGCGCTGATGGCGGTGATTCCATTGGATCAGCTGTGGATCGACGCCAACTTCAAGGAAACCCAGCTGCGTGACATGCGCATCGGCCAACCGGTGGAAATCGAGTCGGACATCTACGGCAGCGACGTCAAGTTCAGCGGCACCATCGACAGCCTCGGCGCGGGCACCGGCAGCGCGTTCGCCCTGTTGCCGGCGCAGAACGCCACCGGTAACTGGATCAAGATCGTGCAACGTGTGCCGGTACGGATTCATGTCAACGCCGAAGAGCTGGCCAAACACCCGCTGCGCGTCGGCCTGTCGACCAATGTCGAGGTCAACCTGCACGACCAGAGCGGCCCGGTACTGGCCCAGCAGCCGCCGCAAAAGGCCTCGTTCAGCACCAACGTCTACGACCGCCAACTGGCCGAAGCCGACGCGATGATCACCCAGTTGATCCACGACAACAGCGCCGCGGTCAGCAAGACTGCGCAACGCTGATCCCATCCTGTGGGAGCGAGCCTGCTCGCGATGGCNGGCTGAACCGCCGTCTTCGCGAGCAGGCTCGCTCCCACAAAGGGCGACTGCGTCTGTAACAGACACGGCGCCAACCCGGCTTCATAGGATTCACGATGAGCAATAACGCCTCTTTTACGCCGCCCAGCCTGTTGCTCAGCACCATCGGCCTGTCGCTGGCGACCTTTATGCAGGTGCTCGACACCACCATCGCCAACGTGGCGTTGCCGACCATTTCCGGCAACCTCGGCGTGAGTTCGGAGCAGGGCACCTGGGTCATCACCTCGTTCGCCGTGAGCAACGCCATTGCGCTGCCGCTCACCGGCTGGCTGAGCCGTCGCTTCGGCGAGGTAAAGCTGTTTCTGTGGGCGACCATCCTGTTTGTGCTGGCTTCGTTCCTCTGCGGTATTTCCACGTCGATGCCGGAACTGATCGGTTTCCGCGTGCTGCAAGGCCTGGTGGCCGGGCCGTTGTACCCGATGACCCAGACACTGCTGATTGCGGTGTATCCGCCGGCGAGGCGGGGCATGGCCCTGGCGTTGCTGGCGATGGTCACGGTGGTGGCGCCGATTGCCGGGCCGATCCTCGGCGGCTGGATCACCGACAGTTACAGCTGGCCGTGGATTTTCTTCATCAACGTGCCGATCGGCATCTTTGCGGTGATGGTGGTGCGCCAGCAACTGGCCAAGCGCCCGGTGGTGACCAGCCATCAGCCGATGGATTACGTCGGGCTGATCACGCTGATCATCGGCGTGGGCGCGTTGCAGGTGATCCTCGACAAGGGCAATGACCTGGACTGGTTCGAGTCGAACTTCATCATCATCGGCGCGGCGATTTCGGTGATCGCGCTGGCGGTGTTCGTGATCTGGGAAATGACCGACCAGCATCCGGTGGTCAACCTGCGGCTGTTTGCCTATCGCAACTTCCGCATCGGCACGCTGGTGCTGGTATTGGGTTACGCCGGATTCTTCGGCATCAACCTGATCCTGCCGCAGTGGTTGCAGACCCAGATGGGCTACACCGCGACCTGGGCCGGTCTGGCGGTGGCGCCGATCGGCATTCTGCCGGTGCTGCTGTCGCCGTTTGTCGGCAAGTACGCGCACAAGTTCGACCTGCGCCTGCTGGCCGGGCTGGCGTTCCTGGCGATCGGCCTGAGCTGCTTCATGCGCGCCGAGTTCACCAACGAAGTGGACTTTCAGCACATCGCCCTGGTGCAGTTGTTCATGGGGATTGGCGTGGCGCTGTTCTTCATGCCGACCCTGAGCATTCTGATGTCGGACCTGCCGCCGAGCCAGATTGCCGATGGCGCGGGTCTGGCGACGTTTCTGCGGACACTGGGCGGCAGCTTTGCGGCGTCGTTGACTACGTGGATCTGGATTCGCCGGGCGGATCAGCATCATGCCTATATGAGCGAGAGCATCAGCACCTTCGAGCCAGCGACTCGCGAGACCTTGCATTCGCTGGGTGGCGCGAGCCAATCGGCCTATGCGCAGATGGATCAGATCCTCACCAGTCAGGCGTACATGCTCTCCACCGTGGATTACTTCACGTTGCTGGGCTGGGGGTTCATGGGGTTGATTCTGATTGTGTGGCTGGCCAAGCCGCCATTCGCTGCCAAGGCAGGCCCGGCCGCCAGCGGTCACTGATCCGAAGTACGGTCAAATGTGGGAGCAAGCCCGCTCCCACATTTGTTTTTGGGTTTGGCTTTAGATTGCGGGGGCGGGCAGTGCTGGCGGCGGCGCGAAGTCGAAAGGCCCCAGCGCAAACCCGTTCTCATCCACCTGCAACGCCCAACCCTGACGATCCCAATCCCCCAGCACAATCCGCTTCGCCGCCTGATCACCGATCTGCAACTTGTGGATCGCCGGGCGATGCGTGTGCCCGTGAACCAGGGTTTTCACCCCGTATTCCTGCATGATCCGCGGAATTTCCTCCGGCGTGACATCGACGATGTCATTGGCCTTCATCCGCGTCTGCGCCCGGCTTTCGCTGCGCAGCTTGCGCGCCAGTTTGTGCCGGGTGCGCAAGGGCAGGTTGCGCAGGATGAACAGACTCAGCGGGTTGCGCAGGTAGCGGCGCAGCTTCATGTAGGCTTCGTCGCGGGTGCACAGGCTGTCGCCGTGCATCAGCAGCACCGGTTCGCCGTAAAACCGCACGACACTCGGATCCTTCAACAGCGTGCAGCCGGCCTCTTTGCAAAAGGCCTTGCCGAGCATGAAGTCGCGATTGCCGTGCATCAGAAAAATGGCCGTGCCGCTGTCGCTGAGTTCGCGCAGGGCCTGGCAGATGGAACGCTGGAAGGGGGTCATGGCGTCGTCGCCAATCCACGCCTCGAAGAAGTCGCCCAGAATGTACAACGCACTCGCCGAGCGGGCGCGTCCGGCGAGCAAATCCAGAAACGCCCGGGTAATGTCCGGGCGCTCCTCTTCCAGATGCAAGTCTGAAATCAGCAATATCACGCTTCGATGATCTCGGCTTTCTCGATGATCACGTCGTCTGCGGGTACGTCCTGGTGGCCTGCCTTGGAGGTGGTGGAAACGCCTTCGATCTTGTCGACAACGTCGGTGCCCGAAACCACTTTACCGAACACGGCATAACCCCAGCCCTGAGCGGTCTTGGCGGTGTGGTTCAGGAAGCTGTTGTCGGAGGCGTTGATGAAGAACTGTGCCGAAGCCGAATGCGGGTCCATGGTGCGGGCCATGGCGATGGTGTACTTATCGTTCTTCAGACCGTTGTCGGCTTCGTTCTGGATGCTCGGGCTCTTGTCTTTCTTTTCTTTCATGCCTGGCTCGAAACCGCCGCCCTGGATCATGAAGCCTTTGATGACGCGGTGGAACACGACGTTCTCGTAGTGACCCTTTTTAACGTACTCGATGAAGTTGGCGGTGGTGACCGGCGCCTTTTCAGCGTCCAGTTGCAGGACGATGTCACCGAAGTTGGTGGTCAATTTAACTTGAGTCATGATCGTTACTCTTTATAAGTTGAAGCGCGTTTTATAAGGAATTCGTGGGTATTGGGACATTTGGGCCCCGTACCGGTTCAGCCCGTGGGGGCCAAGGTGCGCAGTTTAGCGTGACAGGCGCGAATTTCGAGGCTGTTTTTCAAAACCCGGCGATTAAATGCATTCCTTTTAAGCCCTGCTCTGTCAGGGGCTTGACAGCATCGGCTATGATAGCGGCTTTGTTTTGTCAGGCCCGTGTCCCGGCCGCGCACTGTACGTTCAAGGATCCTATGAGCAAGCCCACTGTCGACCCTACCTCGAATTCCAAGACCGGCCCCGTTACGCCGGTCAATTTCCTGCGCCCGATCATCCAGGCGGACCTGGACTCGGGTAAGCACACGCAGATCGTCACCCGTTTCCCGCCTGAGCCCAACGGCTACCTGCACATCGGCCACGCCAAGTCGATCTGTGTGAACTTCGGCCTGGCCCAGGAGTTCGGCGGCGTCACTCACCTGCGTTTCGACGACACCAACCCGGCCAAGGAAGACCAGGAATACATCGACGCGATCGAAAGCGACGTCAAATGGCTGGGCTTCGAATGGTCCGGCGAAGTGCGCTACGCCTCGCAATACTTCGACCAGTTGCACGACTGGGCCGTCGAGCTGATCAAGGCCGGCAAGGCCTACGTCGACGACCTGACGCCCGAGCAAGCCAGGGAATACCGCGGCAGCCTGACCGAGCCGGGCAAGAACAGCCCGTTCCGCGACCGTTCGGTTGAAGAGAACCTGGACTGGTTCGCCCGCATGCGCGCCGGTGAGTTCCCGGACGGTGCCCGCGTACTGCGTGCCAAGATCGACATGGCCTCGCCGAACATGAACCTGCGCGACCCGATCATGTACCGCATCCGCCACGCCCATCACCACCAGACCGGTGACAAGTGGTGCATCTACCCGAACTACGACTTCACCCACGGTCAGTCGGACGCCATCGAAGGCATCACCCACTCGATCTGCACCCTGGAGTTCGAAAGCCATCGTCCGCTGTACGAGTGGTTCCTCGACGCACTGCCAGTGCCGGCGCACCCGCGTCAGTACGAGTTCAGCCGTCTGAACCTCAACTACACCATCACCAGCAAGCGCAAGCTCAAGCAACTGGTTGACGAGAAACACGTCAACGGCTGGGACGATCCGCGCATGTCGACGCTGTCGGGCTTCCGCCGCCGTGGCTACACCCCGGCGTCGATCCGCAACTTCTGCGAGATGATCGGCACCAACCGTTCCGACGGTGTGGTCGACTTCGGCATGCTCGAGTTCAGCATCCGTCAGGACTTGGACGCGAACGCCCCGCGCGCCATGTGCGTGCTGCGTCCGTTGAAAGTCGTGATCACCAACTACCCGGAAGGCCAGGTCGAGAACCTCGAACTGCCGCGTCATCCGCAGAAAGAAGAACTCGGCGTGCGCCAGCTGCCGTTCGCCCGTGAAATCTACATCGACCGCGATGACTTCATGGAAGAACCGCCAAAAGGCTACAAGCGCCTGGAGCCGAATGGCGAAGTGCGTCTGCGCGGCAGCTACGTGATCCGTGCCGACGAAGCGATCAAGGACGCCGACGGCAACATCGTCGAGCTGCGTTGCTCCTACGATCCGGACACCCTGGGCAAGAACCCTGAAGGCCGCAAGGTCAAGGGCGTGATCCACTGGGTGCCGGCCGGTGCCAGCATCGAGTGCGAAGTGCGTCTGTACGATCGCCTGTTCCGTTCTCCGAACCCGGAGAAGGCCGAAGACAGCGCGAGTTTCCTGGACAACATCAACCCTGACTCACTGCAAGTGCTGACCGGTTGTCGTGCTGAACCCTCGCTGGGCAACGCACAGCCGGAAGACCGTTTCCAGTTCGAGCGCGAAGGTTACTTCGTCGCGGATATCAAGGACTCGAAACCAGGTCAGCCGGTATTCAACCGTACCGTGACCCTGCGTGATTCGTGGGGCCAGTGATCAAGTCTTAAGGAAACACCGTGCTTACGATCTACAACACGCTCACCAAGAGCAAAGAAATCTTCAAGCCGCTGGATGGCAACAAGGTGCGCATGTACGTCTGCGGGATGACCGTGTACGACTACTGCCACCTGGGCCACGGCCGCAGCATGGTCGCGTTCGACCTGGTGACCCGCTGGTTGCGGTTCAGCGGTTATGACCTGACCTACGTGCGCAACATCACCGACATCGACGACAAGATCATCAACCGGGCCAACGAGAACGGCGAGTCGTTCGAAGCGTTGACCGAGCGCATGATCGCCGCGATGCACGAAGACGAAGCGCGCCTGAACATCCAGAAGCCGGACATGGAGCCGCGCGCCACGGATCACATCCCTGGCATGCACGCGATGATCCAGACCCTGATCGACAAGGGTTACGCCTACGCCCCGGGCAATGGCGACGTGTACTACCGCGTCGGCAAGTTCATGGGCTACGGCAAGCTCTCGCGCAAGAAGATCGAAGACCTGCGCATCGGTGCGCGGATCGAGGTCGACGAAGCCAAGGAAGATCCGCTGGACTTCGTGCTGTGGAAAGGCGTCAAGCCGGGCGAGCCGAGCTGGGAATCGCCGTGGGGCGCCGGGCGTCCGGGCTGGCACATCGAGTGCTCGGTGATGTCCACCTGCTGCCTGGGTGAGACGTTCGACATTCATGGCGGCGGCAGCGACCTCGAGTTCCCGCACCACGAAAACGAAATCGCCCAGAGCGAAGCGGCCACCGGCAAGACCTACGCCAACGCGTGGATGCATTGCGGCATGATCCGTATCAATGGCGAGAAGATGTCCAAGTCCTTGAACAACTTCTTCACCATTCGCGACGTGCTCGACAAGTACCACCCGGAAGTCGTGCGTTACCTGCTGGTGTCGAGCCACTACCGCAGCGCGATCAACTACTCGGAAGACAACCTCAAGGACGCCAAGGGCGCACTGGAGCGTTTCTACCACGCGCTGAAAGGCCTGCCGAATGTGGCGCCGGCGGGCGGCGAAGCGTTCGTCGAGCGTTTCACCACGGTGATGAACGACGACTTCGGCACGCCGGAAGCCTGCGCGGTGCTGTTCGAGATGGTGCGTGAGATCAACCGTCTGCGCGAGAGCGATCTCGAGGCTGCGGCCGGTCTGGCGGCACGCCTGAAAGAACTGGCCAGCGTGCTGGGTGTATTGCAGCTCGAAGCCGATGACTTCCTGCAGGCCGGCGCCGAAGGGCGTGTCGATGCAGCCGAAGTCGAGGCGCTGATCGCTGCGCGTCTGGCGGCACGGGCCGGCAAGGACTGGGCCGAATCCGACCGCATCCGCGACCAGCTCACCGCCATGGGCGTGGTGCTGGAGGACGGCAAGGGCGGCACGACCTGGCGTCTGGCTGACTGATTGCTGCGCCTGTTACAAACAAAACCCGCCTTGTGCGGGTTTTTGTTTTTCTGTCCGGACTGATCGTTCTCACGCAGACAGTTGATCGTTCCCACGCTCCGCGAGGGAACGATCCAGACAATGTGTGATTGCTTTTGGTATTCGCATGGGTCTTGATAGCGCACGCGGCAGGATGCTCATCAGCGGCGAATCCGGAAGGGAGGAATCATGGCTAATCACTATCGCGAGTTGGTATCGACACCCGGCGCGACCGGGCTGATCCTCGCGAGCTCTATTGCCCGACTGCCCCAGGCAATGATCGGCATCGGCATCATCACCATGCTGGTGCAGCAGACCGGCGTTTACTGGCTGGCCGGTGCAGTCGCCGGTACGTTTACCCTGGCCAATGCGCTGCTCGGCCCGCGCATCTCGAAACAGGTTGATCGGCGTGGCCAGAGTCGCGTGCTGCCCGTCGTCACGGCGTTCAGCATCGTCATGTTGCTGGCGCTGATTGTTGCGGTGCACCTGAGGGCGCCGGCCGCGCTGTTTTTTGTGCTGGCGGCACTGGCGGGGACGATGCCGAGCATGCCGTCCATGATCCGCGCACGCTGGACGCAATTGTTTCGTGGCAAGCCACAACTGCACACCGCGTTCTCGCTGGACACGGTCCTCACCGAACTGGCTTACATCATCGGCCCGCCACTGGCGATCGGTTTGAGCGTAAGTTTCTTCGCGGAAGCCGGGCCGCTGGTGGCGGTGGGGTTGCTGGCCGTCGGCGTGACGGCGTTTCTCATGCAGCGTCAGACCGAACCGAAAGTCGTGGCGGGCAACCGGAAAAACAGCGGTTCGACCCTGCTGATTCCCGGCGTTCGCACCATTGTCCTGGCACTGCTGGCGATGGGCGCCATTGGCGGATCGATCGATGTCGCCGTTGTGGCCTTCGCCAATGCCCAGGGCTGGCCAGCGTCCGCCACCTTCATCCTCGCCGCCTATGCGTTCGGCTCGCTGGTGGCGGGCCTGACCTTCGGCGCGTTGCGGGTTTCGCTGGCGATTGAAAAGCAGTTCTTTATCGGGATCCTGGTCACGGCAGTCACCGGCGTATTGCCGATTTTCTCACCGGACGTTTATGTCCTTACCGCGATGCTGTTTATCGCCGGCATCTCGTTCGCGCCGACCATGGTTGTGGTCATGAAGCTGGGAACAATCATCATCCCAGCAGCGAGGATGACCGAAGGCCTGACGTGGATGACCACCGGAATCAGCATCGGCGTGGCGCTCGGCGGCATGCTGGCGGGGCTGGTGATTGATGCTTTTGGTGCACGGGCAGGGTTCGCGGTCGCGATTGCTGCAGGTCTGATGATGATGGTCGTGGTGCTGATGGGCCTGCGGACGTTGGCGTCCGCATCGGCTGCGCCTGTTGAACCAGCAATTTCGGCCTGACCTGCTATGGGGGCGCTCAGCTTTCAAGCTGCCGCAATCGCTTGTACAGCGTATTGCGGCTCACCCCCAATCGCCGCGCCAGGTGGGAAATATTGCCCCCGGCCAGCTGCAACTCCCGGTTCAACGCCTCGGCATCGTTCAGGTCGATGCTCAACGGCTCGGCCACTTCGACGGGCTCCATCTCCAGGTCGACGAAAAAATCGTCCGGCAAATGCTCGGGTCGAATCGGTTGTTCCTCGGCCATCGCCAGCGCCACCTGCATCACGCTGCTGACCTGGCGCAGATTGCCCGGCCACGGGTGCCGCTCGAACAGTTCCAGCACCTCGCGACTCAATCCCGCCCACTGCGATGGCTCGCGATGTTGTTCCCACAGGCGTTTGAACAGCGCCTGCTTGTCGCTGCGCTCGCGAAGCGGAGGTAGTTCCAAGGTCAGGCCGCCGATGCGGTAGTACAAATCCTCGCGAAAGCGCCCCAGTTGCACCTGTTCCCGGAGCGAACGGTTGGTGGCGGAAATGATCCGCAGATCCACCGGGAACAGCTCGCTGCTGCCCACCGGTTGCACGCAGCGCTCCTGCAACACCCGCAACAGCCGGGCCTGGGTTGGCAGTGGCATATCGCCAATTTCATCGAGGAAAAGCGTCCCCTTGTCGGCCTTGCGGATCAGGCCGATGCTGCCTTTCTGGTTGGCACCGGTGAACGCGCCTTTCTCGTAGCCGAACAGCTCTGACTCCACCAGTTCGGCGGGGATCGCCGCGCAGTTGACGGCGATGAACGCCTGTTTGCTGCGGGAGCTGGCTTGGTGCAGGGCTTTGACGAAGACTTCCTTGCCTACCCCGGTTTCGCCGTGAATCAGCAGCGGGATGTCCTTTTCCAGCAGACGTTCAGCCTGGCGCACGGCTTTCTCCACGCGGCTGTCGCCGAAGTGCAAAGTGCTCAGGCTGATGGCCGTGGGTGCGGCGACTTTCGGTTCGGCGGTTCTGGTTTCAGCGGTTCTGGTTTCAGCGGTTCTTGTTTCAGTGAAGACTCGCGCCTGAACCGGCGCCTGTTTAGGTCGCTTCAACAAACACTGGAAACGATTGCGCCCGGAAGTCTGCAAGGCAAACGGCAAACCGTCCGGCTGATTGATCAACTCCAGCAACGACACCTTGAACAGGCTTTCAACGCTGACCCGCGACAAGCGCACACCCAGCAGATTGTCGGCCCGACGGTTGGCCGACAGCACCTGACCGCTCTCATCAAAGATCAGCAGCCCGGCCCACTGGCTGTCGAGGTTGTTCAACCCGGTGTTGAAGGTCAGTTGAAAGTGCTGACCATGGAACAGGTTGAGGATCAGCCGGTTCTCCACGGTCTGGCTCATCATCTTGACCATGCCGAGGGTATGCGAGGGCGGCAGATAGCTGTCACTGGACACATCAAGTACGGCGATGACCTTGCGCTCGGCATCGAAAATCGGCGCGGCGGAACCGGTCATGAAGCGGTTGGCCTTGAGAAAGTGTTCATCGTGTTCGATGTGCACCGCCTGCTCGCAGGCCAGCGCCGTGCCGATGGCGTTGGTGCCGCTGGCGCGTTCGATCCAACTCGCTCCCGGTTGAAAACCCCGCGCCAGACTCGGCTCGATAAAGCGTTGCGTGCCCCACGAGGTCAGCACCTGGCCCTGATTGTCGGCGAGCATGATCAGGCAGTTGGAATTGCTGAGGATGTTTTCGTAGTAGGGCAAGACTTCCTGGTGGGTGGTCTGCACCAGCGCGTGATGGCTGTCGAGCAGATGCGCGATGCCGGCGGCGGGCAACTGATCAAAGGCCGGGGCGCTTTGGTGATCCAGACCGAACGCGCGGCAACGTTGCCAGGAACTCTGGACGAGGGCGTCGTGGGAAAGCGGCGGAGCAGGTGCGGCCATGATTGGCAGTCTCTGAAGGGTGCTTTGTTGTTTTTGTTATGGCTCATTCGATGAGCAAAAAGCATCCATAGAGTGTTGTTCACTATTGTTCATTGTCAATCGCCAAACTGTTCAATTGTTCAGTCGCGACTGTTCACTTGTGTTCAGCTACGAACCACGGTTTGCGTGGCTTTCAGCGAATCTGGCGGTAAATCAACAGCTTGCCGTTTCTGGCACGAATGTCGCTCTACAGGACAGGTCGCTTGACTCCAATAATAAAAAGGCCGAGCCATGTCACTCACCCTGGAGCACGTCTGCCGTACCGTCGAGGGCCAGACCTGGATCGACGATGCGAGCCTGAAATTCGAACCTGGATCTTTCAACGTTTTGCTCGGACGCACGCTGTCCGGCAAGACCAGTCTGATGCGCCTGATGGCCGGTCTGGACAAGCCCGACAGCGGCCGCATCCTGATGAACGGCGTCGACGTCACCCAGCGCCCGGTGCGTTTGCGCAACGTGTCGATGGTCTATCAGCAGTTCATCAATTACCCGACCATGACGGTGTTCGAGAACATCGCCTCGCCGCTGCGCCAGGCCGGGATCTCCAATGAGCAGATTCAGAGCAAGGTGCAGGAAACCGCGAAGATGCTGCGCATCGAGAAGTTTCTCAAGCGCTATCCGCTGGAACTGTCCGGCGGCCAGCAACAGCGCACCGCGATGGCCCGGGCGCTGGTCAAGGATGCCGAGCTGATCCTGTTCGACGAGCCGCTGGTCAACCTCGACTACAAGCTGCGCGAAGAACTGCGCCAGGAAATGCGCGAGCTGTTCAAGGCGCGCCACACCATCGCGATTTACGCGACCACCGAGCCCAATGAAGCGCTGGCGCTGGGCGGCACCACCACCATTCTTCATGAAGGCCGGGTGATCCAGAGCGGCCCGTCGACCGAGGTCTATCACCAGCCGCAAACGGTGCTGGCGGCTGAATTGTTCTCCGAGCCGCCGATCAACCTGATGCCGGGGCGCATCGCCGGTAACGAAGTGAGTTTCGCCAACTTCGTGCACTTCCCGTTGAACGTCGACCTGCGGCCGGTGGGCGAGGGCGAGTTCCGTTTTGGCGTGCGCCCGAGCCACATCTCGCTGGTGCCGAGCAACGATGACGACCTGGAACTGGCGGTGACCGTCGAGGTGGCGGAAATCAGCGGTTCGGAAACCTTCCTCCACGTGCGCAACGAGCATTTCCTGCTGGTGCTGCATTTGCCGGGGGTTCACGAATACGACGTCGATGCGCCGATCCGCATCTATATCCCGACCCATAAACTGTTTGTGTTCGATGCGCAGGGCCGTCTGGTGCAGGCACCGGGCCGGCGCGTCGCGAGGGTTGCCTGATGGCCGAAATCCGTTTGCAGCACCTCGCCCACAGCTACAGTAAAACCCCGAGCGGGCCCGAGGATTACGCGATCCGTGAGATGGACCACATCTGGGAGCAGGGCGGCGCCTATGCTTTGCTCGGCCCTTCGGGTTGCGGCAAGTCGACCTTGCTCAACATCATTTCCGGCCTGCTCAGTCCGTCCCAGGGCCATGTGCTGTTCGATGGCAAAGCGGTCAACGACCTGACCCCGGAGAAGCGCAACATCGCCCAGGTGTTCCAGTTCCCGGTGGTGTACGACACCATGACCGTGTTCGACAACCTGGCCTTTCCCCTGCGCAATCAGGGCCTGGCCGAGGCGAAAGTGCACAGCAAGGTGCAGGAAATCGCCGAAGTTCTCGACCTGCAGAACCTCCTGAGCAAGAAGGCGCGCAACCTCACCGCCGACGAAAAACAGAAAGTCTCCATGGGCCGTGGTCTGGTGCGCGATGACGTCTCGGCGATTCTGTTCGACGAGCCGCTGACGGTGATCGACCCGCACCTGAAATGGAAATTGCGGCGCAAGCTCAAGCAGATCCACGAGCAGTTCAACATCACCATGGTCTACGTCACCCACGATCAGCTGGAGGCCTCGACCTTCGCCGACAAGATCGCGGTGATGTACGGCGGCCAGATCGTCCAGTTCGGCACGCCACGGGAATTGTTCGAGCGGCCGAGCCACACCTTTGTCGGCTACTTCATCGGCAGCCCGGGGATGAACCTGATCGAAGTGCAACCGCAACCGGGCGGGGTCGGTTTCAACTCGACCCATCTGCCGCTGTCCGACGCCTTGCAGCGCCATATCGAACACGGCCAGTGGAAAAATCTGAAGGTCGGCATCCGTCCCGAGTTCATCCATGTGTGGGACGAGCCGTTCGATGACGCGATGCAGGCGCGGGTCGTACACGTCGAAGACCTCGGCACCTACAAGATCATGACCCTGGATCTGGACGGCGCACCGCTGAAAGTGCGTCTGGCCGAGGACAAACCGGTGCCCCAGGGCACGGCGTACATCAGTTTTCCGGCGCAGTGGCTGATGGTCTATGCCGACGAGTTTCTGCTGGATGCCACCGACAGCGAGGTACAGCCATGAACAAGGTGCAGAACAACAAAGCCTGGTGGCTGGTGTTGCCGGTGTTCCTGCTGGTGGCCTTCAGTGCGGTGATTCCGATGATGACCGTGGTCAACTATTCGGTGCAGGACATCTTCGATCAGTCCAGCCGCTACTTCGTCGGCGCCGACTGGTACAAGCAGGTGCTGCTTGATCCGCGTCTGCACGACTCGTTGCTGCGCCAGTTCATCTACTCGGCGTGTGTGCTGCTGATCGAAATCCCCCTCGGGATCGCCATTGCCCTGACCATGCCGACCAAGGGTCGCTGGTCATCGGTGGTGCTGATCGTGCTGGCGATCCCGCTGCTGATTCCATGGAACGTCGTCGGTACCATCTGGCAGATTTTCGGCCGCGCCGACATCGGCCTGCTCGGGTCGAGCCTCAACGCCATGGGCATCAGCTACAACTACGCGGCCAACACCATGGACGCCTGGGTCACCGTGCTGGTGATGGACGTCTGGCACTGGACTTCGCTGGTGGCGCTGCTGTGTTTCTCCGGCCTGCGGGCGATTCCCGATGTGTATTACCAGGCCGCGCGCATCGACCGGGCCTCGGCCTGGGCCGTGTTCCGGCACATTCAGTTGCCCAAGTTGAAAAGCGTGCTGCTGATCGCGGTGATGCTGCGCTTCATGGACAGCTTCATGATCTACACCGAACCGTTCGTGCTCACCGGTGGCGGGCCGGGTAACTCGACGACCTTTCTGAGTCAGACCCTGACCCAGATGGCCGTAGGCCAATTCGACCTGGGGCCGGCGGCGGCATTCTCGCTGGTGTACTTCCTGATCATCCTGCTGGTGTCCTGGCTGTTCTACACCGCCATGACCCACAACGATGCCAACCGCTGAGGCCCGGCCATGAGCAAACGTCTTACCCCTATGAAAAAAGTGATCCCACTGCTGCTCTACATTCTGTTCCTGCTGGTGCCGATCTACTGGCTGCTGAACATGTCGTTCAAGAGCAACACCGAAATCCTCGGCGGACTGACTCTTTTCCCACAGGATTTCACGCTGGCGAACTACAAGGTGATCTTCACCGACCCGAGCTGGTACACCGGCTATATCAATTCGCTGTACTACGTCAGTCTGAACACGATCATTTCTCTGACCGTGGCGCTGCCGGCGGCCTACGCGTTTTCGCGCTACCGTTTTCTCGGCGACAAGCACCTCTTCTTCTGGCTGCTGACCAACCGCATGGCGCCACCGGCGGTGTTCCTGCTGCCGTTCTTCCAGCTGTATTCGTCGATCGGCCTGTTCGACACCCACATCGCCGTGGCGCTGGCGCACTGCCTGTTCAACGTGCCGTTGGCGGTGTGGATCCTTGAAGGCTTCATGTCCGGGGTGCCGAAGGAAATCGACGAAACTGCCTACATCGACGGCTACAGTTTTCCCAAGTTCTTCGTGAAGATCTTCATCCCGCTGATCGGCTCCGGCATCGGTGTGACGGCGTTTTTCTGCTTCATGTTTTCCTGGGTCGAACTGCTGCTGGCGCGCACGCTGACTTCGGTGAACGCCAAACCGATCGCGGCGGTGATGACGCGCACGGTGTCGGCATCCGGGATTGACTGGGGCGTACTGGCGGCAGCGGGGGTGTTGACTATTCTCCCCGGCATGCTGGTGATCTGGTTCGTTCGCAACCACGTGGCCAAGGGCTTTGCCCTGGGCCGGGTCTGAGGAACTGATGATGGAATGGATGAGCTGGACCGTCCCGACGGCGGCGTTTTTCATCGTGATTGGTTTGATCCTGGTGGGCATGACCACCTGGGAACTGCGCTCGCCGAGCATTTTGCGGCGAGGGTTTCTGCCGATTGCCACCACCCGTGGCGATCGCTTGTTCATCGGTCTTCTCGGCAGCGCCTACCTGCATCTGCTGGTAATCGGCGTGACCGACTGGAGCATCTGGGTAGCGTCCGCGTTGTCCCTGGTGTGGCTGTTGGCTGTGATGCGTTGGGGCTAGTCGAATCGCTCGGCAATCGTGCTCCGAAAACCTAACAGGAGGTCTCTATGTTCGATAAGAAAAATAAGCTGCGACATAGCATTTCATTGGCAGCCATGCTGGCACTCAGCGGTTTGAGCGCGTCCGCCTGGGCCGACGCCTACGAAGATGCCGCAAAAAAATGGATCGGCAGCGAGTTCAAGCCGTCGACCCTGACGGCCGAGCAGCAGCTCGAAGAACTGAAGTGGTTCATCAAGGCGGCCGAGCCGTTCCGCGGGATGGACATCAAGGTTGTCTCGGAAACCCTGACCACTCACGAATATGAATCCAAGGTGCTGGCCAAGGCCTTCAGCGAAATCACCGGCATCAAGCTGACCCACGACCTGCTGCAGGAAGGCGACGTGGTGGAAAAAATGCAGACGGTGATGCAGTCGGACAAGAACATCTACGACGGCTGGGTCAACGACTCGGACCTGATCGGTACGCACTTTCGCTACGGCAAGACCGAATCGATCACCGACCTGATGGCCAACGAAGGCAAGAACTTCACCTCGCCGACCCTCGACATCAAGGACTTCATCGGCATCTCCTTTACCACTGCGCCGGACGGCAAGATCTATCAATTGCCCGACCAGCAGTTCGCCAACCTTTACTGGTTCCGCGCCGACTGGTTCGAACGCGCCGACCTGAAAGCCAAGTTCAAGGAAAAGTACGGCTATGAACTGGGCGTGCCGGTGAACTGGTCGGCCTATGAAGACATCGCCAAGTTCTTCAGCGAAGACGTCAAGGAAATCGACGGCAAGCGCATCTACGGGCACATGGACTACGGCAAGAAAGACCCGTCGCTGGGCTGGCGCTTCACCGATGCCTGGTTCTCCATGGCCGGTGGCGGCGACAAGGGCATTCCCAACGGTTTGCCGGTGGACGAGTGGGGGATTCGCGTCGAGGATTGCCACCCGGTCGGTTCCAGCGTGACCCGCGGCGGCGACACCAACGGACCGGCGGCGGTGTTCGCCACCACCAAATACGTCGACTGGCTGAAGAAGTACGCGCCACCGGAAGCGGCGGGCATGACCTTCTCCGAATCCGGCCCGGTGCCGTCCCAGGGCAACATCGCCCAGCAGATCTTCTGGTACACGGCCTTCACCGCCGACATGACCAAGCCGGGTCTGCCGGTGGTCAACGCCGACGGCACTCCGAAATGGCGCATGGCGCCGTCGCCGCGCGGACCGTACTGGGAAGAGGGGATGAAGCTCGGTTATCAGGACGTGGGCTCGTGGACTTTCATGAAATCCACGCCTGAGAAACAGAAACTCGCGGCCTGGCTGTACGCGCAGTTCGTGACCTCGAAAACCGTGTCGCTGAAGAAAACCATCGTCGGCCTGACGCCGATTCGTGAATCGGACATCAACTCGCAAGCGATGACCGATCTGGCGCCGAAACTCGGTGGTCTGGTCGAGTTCTACCGCAGCCCGGCCCGTGTGCAATGGACGCCGACCGGAACCAACGTGCCGGATTACCCACGCCTGGCACAATTGTGGTGGAGCCACATCGCCGAAGCCGCCAGCGGCGAGAAGACCCCGCAACAGGCCCTCGACGGTCTGGCCAAGGATCAGGACGCGATCATGACCCGCCTGGAACGCTCCAAGGCCCAAGCGGTGTGCGCCCCGAAAATGAACCCCGAGCGCGACGCGCAATACTGGTTCGACCAGCCGGGCGCACCAAAACCGAAGCTGGCCAACGAGAAGCCGAAAGGCGAAACCGTGAGCTACAACGAACTGCTCAAGTCGTGGGAGGCGGCACGCAAGTAAGCGCTTTTGCGGGACGGGACGGCACCTTCGGGTGCCGTTTTTCTTTGTGCGGGATTCAGACCAGAACAGCCAGATCTGTGTACTGAGCCACCAGGGGATCGGCGGTTAGCAGCTTCATCGGCTCAATCATGGCGGTTGCAACAATAAGCCGATCGAATGGATCGCGATGGTGGTGTTCAAGCTCCTTTACGGCAATGGCGTGTTCTGAGGTCACTGGGAGTTCGATAAAACCGCTGTCGAGGCTGTATTGCCTTATCTCTTCGAGATCAACATTCAACTTGCCGAGCCCGACCTTGATCGCCATCTCCCAGTAGGTCGCAGCGCTGATGTAGATTTCGGTGGCGTTCTCAATCAGTTTTCTGGCTTTTGCGGAGAGTCTGGAATCGTCTGAAAGCGTCCAGAGCAGAATGTGGGTGTCGAGCAATACCCTCATGACCGGCCACCCTCAAACGCGTCGAGCATGTCATCCGGTAGTGGCGCGTCGAAGTTTTCGGGGAGCACGAGTTTGCCCTTCATCGCACCTATGCGCGGACCGTGAGCGTTGGTGACAGGAACCAGACGAGCGAGTGCACGCCCATGTTTGGCAATTGTGATGATTTGCCCCGAGGCGGCCTCATCGACGAGTCTGGATAGATTGTTTTTGGCTTCGGCCAACGGAACGATGATCATCATGTCCTCCTCATATTCTGGACAAATATAGCCAGAATCAAGGGGGCCGGCAAAGTCCCGGATTTGTTCTGTGCAGGTGAGGGGCAAACCTGCACGCCGCGCTATATAGGGAAATTGCATGACTTTGCTCCGTCGCTCGACCACCGATGAATCGAAGCTGCTCACCAGCTCAAAAAAGATTTCACGTTTCATTGTCCGTTCTGGCCTCAGCCGCTTGGTAAACCGTGACCCAAGATAACGTCTTGTTTCCTGGCGTGGCTGTAGGACGAGACGGGCATTCTGGAGAGAGCTTTCTGTGTTCCCGGCGGGACGGGCCAGTAACGGAAAAAAATCCTACGGCCATATAACGCTCACCTTTCGATTTCACGTTTCACCGCCCGACGCACCGCTTTGAGGATGGCGTTTTCAAAGGCGTTGTGCCCGGCATGCAGCAGTCGGCAGTGGATGTTCATGCGTTGCCTGAGCCAGCGCACGCTGGCCATGCCATGGGTGTCGTGGATGCCCTGGATCAGCAGGGTGTTGTCGTCGAGGGTCAGGTATTCGTCCTTTGGTGTGAAGAAATAGTTGTGCAGGTGGTAATGCAGTTCGAGGCGGATCGCGAGCACCGCTTCCTGATCGACGAAGCGCTCCAGTGTGGCGCGGCAAATCGTCTGCCCTGTGCGACGTAGAACAGCGTTCAACCATTCGATGGCGGCGCGGTGTTGCTGCGATGGACAGCCTTCGCCGAGGATCCGGTAGATGTTCCTGGCGCGTTGGCCGGGCGATGATTCTGGCGATTGCGTCAGCCCGTCATTGAGCGCCTGATCGTAAGCCCGGACATTGTCGGCAAACGGCACGAATACCGAAACCAGCGTGGTTTTCAGCAGGTGCTGCGGGTAACGCTGCTGGTACTGAATCGCCAGCCAACTGCCCCATGACACCCCCAACACACTGATTTTTTCGAAGCCGAAATGCTGGCGCAGGCCATCGATATCTTCGACACACAGCCCGGTAGTGTTGTCCTGCAGCTCGCCGTAAGGCGTCGAGCGCCCGCAACCCCGTTGGTCAAACAGGATGATGTCGAACCGGCCCGGGTCGAAGAACTGCAAATGGTGGCGGCTGATACGCCCGCCGGGCCCTCCATGGAGGAAAAACACCGGTTCGTGTCCCGGAACACCATGCCGTTCCCAATAGAGTTGATGGCCGTCGCCGGTCGGGTAATAACCTCGGCTGTGCAGGGAGAAGGTCATGACGCCTGAACCGTCAGACGATAGAACTGGAACAGCTCGACCTGCCCAGGCCGTGCCGCGACGCTGGATTCAAGTTTCAGGTGGTGGGTGGAGGCAAGCCAGGTGACCGGGATCAGCACCGGGGTGTGACCGAAAACGAGGATCGTGCCGCCGGGCTTGACGCAGCGGATCAGCGACTCGAATGCGGTTTGGGCCGCTCGGCGGGTCAAGACTTCGGCGTTGAGGAAACGCAGGATCAAGACATCGCAGCGAATCCCGGTATCGAAGGCTTCACTCGCCTCCAGCACATCGAACTCGACGGAGGTTGCGCTGTGCCATCGCCTGGCATGTTCGATCATCGAGGCCGAACGGTCACTGCCCAGGCAAAGACAGTCGGGCAGGGCACGGGCGAGATGGGCGATGAACGCGCCCGTTGAACAAGCCGGGTCGTAAACCAGTGCGCCTTTTTCTGTGATGGCCTGGAGCAGCCTGGCGCAGTATTCGCGCAGGTGGTGTTCGTCGGTGTTCAGCTGTTCGGCCAGTGATTCGTTGCCTTGCCAGAACTCTGCCGGGCAGACCGCTTCCCGGCCCGCCTCATCCAGCAGCGGGAAGGGAAACAGGATCTCGCTGTCAGCCTGATGCAAGGCGTGCTCGAAGAACTGCGCTTTGTCGGCGGGGGAGACCGTCCGATAGCCGATTGACAGCCCGTCATCCCCCCACAATGAATGCAGATGCGGGCCAAACAACATGTCGGGTTTGAGCGAGCTGCTGGCCTGCCATCGAAAATGCCGGTCACGTTGCAGGAGCTTGCGGCCGACCCAGAGCTCATCGTTCACCCGCAGTAAAAAAATGTGATGCAGTCCGCTGCCTCGCGGTTCGAGGAAGTGGCCAACAGCGCCGTTCTCGTTGAGGTAAAGGCGCATGGATCGGGCCAGTGTCAGCTCCCGGTTGCGATCGGGTCGGCTCATGGGGCGGGCCTCTCCAGCGTACGGCCCCGGGCTTGCGGGACGACGACGTTACCGCTGCAGACCACGAAGAAGCGTTCCAGTCCGGGGATCACCACATTGAGCAGGGTCGTGCCGAGCTCGGTTCGCTGCAGGACCGCTGCACCCAGCGTACGGCCATGAATCCGCAGGTCTTGAATCAGCAGGTGCAGTTGATTTTGCACCGACAGGTCTTTGGCGGAATCCGGCAGTCTCTCCTCGTGTTGAACGCAGTGATGCAGCAGCGTCTGCGGATCGAACTGCGCACAGCGCAGCAGGCGCGGGAACGGTTGCAGGTTGCGCAGCGCATTGGCCAGCGTCTGGCGGTATTCGGGTTCGGCGGCACTCAGTTGCAACTGCACCAGTTCAGTGAGTGCCCGCCACGCCGCGTGGCGCGGGTCGAGAGAGCTGCCACTGCCGAATATCTGTGGGTGAGGGCCCGGTTTCGTCGTGAACGCCAGAAAGGTCCGGGTCATGAATTCGGTGCTGATATCCACCAGCACGATTTCGCCGTCGATTTCCTGTTCGGCATCGGCCCACAGACGACTTAGGTCGTCACTGCCATCAACGCGCGCCACCCGTCGCAGTGGCGGATGGTTCTGGTAGTAAAAATGGTTGAGCAGAAACAACGACACGGCGTCGCGCTCAATGCATTCGTTGGCGGCGTGCAGCATCGCTTCGTTGTAAGTGGCGCCAATCGCGGTGCCGCTGTTGCTGGCGTAACGCCGCACGGCGCGGTAGTCCGCCATGCCCGGTGACGAGGGTAAACGTGAGCCGTTCGGCGAAGTCAGCGCCACCGGATAGGAAAACCGGTCATGCCACGGCGGACAGACATAGGTCCGGCAGGTGATGTGCACGTTTTGCTGGCAAGTGAGTCTGTGCAGAAGCGAGTCATCGGCAAACATTGGTGTGTCTTTAAAATAGCGTTCCGTTTCGTGGTGAACATCGTAGGTACAGAGCTCATCCGTCCAGTAATGCTCGAGCGCTTCATAGAGCGCGCCCAGGTGCGCCTGATCCGCATAACCCTTGCCGGAGCCACGGGCATGACGGTTGTCGCCGCCATGAAGACTCGCCTGAACGGCAACCACTTTGCTGCCGAGGGTGCGGGTGTGCGGTGTGAGGCCCAGGCGTGAAAGTTCGGTGTGAATACGCCGTTCTGCCTGATCGGCCGTGAGCTCACGCTCGGCCAACGTTGTCTTGTCCATGATTTCCTTCCTGGAAAGCCCGCGAGGGCGCAAGGCCCCCGCGAGTCCTGTCACTCGGCGTTGAGTTCCGCCTGTTCTTCCTCGGTCAGTTGCAGCGCTTCGATCTGCTCTGGAGAGGGCGCTTCCTGCTCTTCCAGTTCATCGATAGGGTTTGCGTTCCAGCTGCCCATGTAGCCCATGATGTTGCTCCTTGGTTGTTGTTTGGGAGTGCTGTTGCAAGCACGAGCCGAATCTAAAAGGGTGGTGAGGGCGGGGTCAAAAATGTCCGGACGTTTCCAGCCGCGGGTTTCAGCGGTGTCGAAACACGTACTGATAAAACGTGAATTGACGTGCTGGAATCACCAGGCGGGGCGCTTCTGAGAGCATCGAACGGCGTGATAACGGTCGAGTCAGGCGAAAGGAATCTGCGTTCTGAGACGTTCTGTTTCCTGCCGTTGTCAGATGTTTCATCGCGGGGATGACGCAAATTCGTACTGAAGGATTTACGTGGACTTATGGAACAGTTATGCGGTGAGTTTTCCTATGAGGTTTGGCAAAGTACCGCACAATCGGCGCAAGCTTTCCGGCGTTCAAGCAGGACTGGCAGGGGGAACTCGGAATGCTCGCCCAGAAGCAAAAACGGCACCCGAAGGTGCCGTTTCTGTTTGTAGCCAACGATCGCTAAACGATCAGCCCGCCAGGCCCGATTGCTGAACCAGGGTCAGCAACGGTTGTGGGTACAGGCCGAGGAAGAACGCCAGGACGGCAATCGCCAGCAGCATCACGCCGCCTGCTTTCTGTTCCCAGTGCAGTTGGGCGTCGTGGCGGCGCAGGTTCGGTTCGATCAGGTACAGGGTGACCATCACGCGCAGGTAGTAGAACACGCCGATGGCGCTGCCCAGGACCAGGGAACCGACCAACCACCATTGGTGCGACTCGACACCGGTGGCGATGATGTAGAACTTGCCGATGAAGCCAGCGGTCAGCGGGATACCGGCCAGGGACAGCATCATCACGGTCAGGACGGCGGTCAGGTACGGACGGCGCCAGAACAGGCCGCGGTACTCGTACAGCGCGTCTGCGTCACGGCCGTTGTACGGCGAGGACATCAGGGTGATCACGCCGAAGGCGCCGAGGCTGGTGATCACGTAGGTGACCAGGTACACGCCGATGGCTTCCACGGCCAGACCCTTGCTCGCCACCAGTGCAATCAGCAGGTAGCCGAAGTGCGCGATGGAGGAGTAACCGAGCAGACGCTTGAGGTTGCTCTGGGTCAGGGCCAGCAGGTTACCGAACAGGATCGAGGCAATGGCGATGATGGTCAGCACGTTGCTCAGTACGCCACTGCTTGCGGCAGGGGAGATCTGGAACAGACGAACCATGACCGCGAACACAGCCACTTTCGACGCGGTGGCGAGGAACGCGGCCACCGGTGCCGGAGCACCTTCGTACACGTCCGGCGTCCACAGGTGGAACGGTACCAGCGACAGCTTGAACGCCAGACCGATCAGCATCATGCCCAGGCCCAGTTGCGCCAGCGAGCTTGGCAGGCCGGTCGCGGCCAGTGCCTGACCGATACCGACGAAGCTCAGCGAACCCGAGTCGGCGTACAGCAGCGCCATACCGAACAGCAGGAACGCGGAACCGGCGGCCGACAGCACCATGTACTTGATGCCGGCTTCCAGCGAACGCTTGTTGAAGAAGGCGTAGGCCACCAGACCGTAGACCGGCACCGACAGCAGTTCCAGACCGATGAACAACCCGGCCAGGTGCTGCGCGCTGACCAGAACCAGGCCACCGGCGGCAGCCATCAGGATCAGCAGGTACAGTTCTTCACGGTTGCCCGGGTAACCCGAACCGCCATCGCCGAGGTAGGCGTGGGCGAGGGTGACGCAAGCGAGGGTAGCGACCAGGATCAGCGCCATGTACAGGCAGGCAAAGGTGTCGATCTGCAGCAATGGAGTCACGGCCAGAGGCGCGACTTTCAGGGCCGGCAGGATCGACAGCAAGGCCAGGTTCAGACCCGCCACCGAAATCAGGAAGGTCTGCGAGTGGTTGCGGCGCCAGGCGATTGCCAGCATCACCACGATAATGGTGAGGCTGGTGATCAACAGTGGCGCTAGCGCAATAAAGTGTTGAATCGTGAATTCCATAGCGCTCTTACCGGGCCGAAGCGAGTTGAGTGAAGGCGGTGCCGAGCCACTGCTGCACGCCATGCATCGTGGCGGCGGAAGTGTCGAGGAACGGTTGCGGGTAGACGCCGAGGTAAATCAGCAGTACCGCAAGGCCCAGCACCATGATCAGTTCGCGACCGTCCATGCCGTGCAGGATCGAATCCGATTTGGACGGACCGAAGTAAGCGCGGTGGATCATGATCAGCGAGTAGACCGAACCGAACACCAGACCGGAGGTGGCAATCGCGGTGATCCATGGCGCACTGGCGAATGTACCGATCAGGATCAGGAACTCGCCGACGAAGTTACCGGTGCCTGGCAGACCCAGCGAAGCGGCTGCGAAGAACAGGCTGATCGCCGGCAGGTAAGCGATACGCGACCACAGACCGCCCATCTCACGCATGTCACGCGTGTGCAGACGCTCGTACAGCTGACCGCTGAGGATAAACAGTGCAGCTGCCGACAGACCGTGCGCCAGCATCTGGATCACGGCACCTTGCAGTGCCAGTTGGCTGCCGGAGTAGATGCCGATCAGTACGAAGCCCATGTGGGAAACGGACGAGAAGGCGATCAGACGCTTGATGTCGGTTTGCGCGAACGCCAGGAACGCACCGTAGAAGATCCCGATCAGACCGAGGGTCATGGCGATCGGCGCGAACTCGGCCGAGGCGTTCGGGAACAGCGGCAGGGCGAAACGCAGCAGACCGTAGGCCGCGGTTTTCAGCAGGATACCGGCGAGGTCGACGGAACCTGCAGTCGGCGCCTGGGCGTGAGCGTCAGGCAGCCAGGAGTGGAACGGAACCACTGGCAGCTTGACCGCGAAAGCGATGAAGAAACCGAGCATCAGAATGTACTCGGTGGTCATCGACATCTTGGTCTTCAACAGGTCGGCGTAGTTGAAGGTGATCACGCCGGTGCTGTTGTAATTGACCAGGACCAGACCGAGGATCGCCACCAGCATGATCAGGCCGGAAGCCTGAGTGAAGATGAAGAACTTGGTTGCCGCGTAGATCCGGGTTTTCTTGCCGTCCGAAGAACTGTGACCCCAGAGCGCGATGAGGAAGTACATCGGCACCAGCATCATTTCCCAGAAGAAGAAGAACATGAACAGGTCGAGGGCGAGGAACACGCCGACAACGCCGCCCAGGATCCACATCAGGTTCAGGTGGAAGAAGCCAACGTGACGTTGAATCTCTTTCCACGAGCAGAGTACCGAGAGGATGCCCAGCAGGCCGGTCAGCAGGATCATCAGCAGCGACAGGCCGTCGAGGGCCAGGTGCACATTGATGCCGAAGCGCTGGATCCAGACGTGCTTGAACTCAAGCGCCCAGGTCGGATCGGCGCCAGGCGCCGGTGCAAATGAATAGTCACCGTGGGCCCACAGCCAGAGGCCGAGGGCGAGTTCCAGGGTCATGGTCAACAGCGCAATCCAGCGGGGGAGGGTGGCGCCGAAGCGCTCACCCAGCCAGCACAGCAGGCCGCCGATGAAGGGGATCAGGATTAGCCAAGGCAGAATCATGACGGGCTCGTTTCCTTTCGCAAATTCGCAAGGTTCATATCAGACCGCTACCAGCACGACAGCGCCGATGACCAACACGGCACCAGCAGCCATCGAGGCGGCGTACCAACGCAGTTGACCGGTTTCAGTACGGCTCAGGGCGGTGTGACCACCCTTGGCCATGCGCGGGATCAGACCGATGGTCTGGTCGAGCGGGTCTTTGCGCAGTACATGGCTGATCGCAAGGTACGGCTTGACGAACAGTTTGTCGTAGATCCAGTCGAAGCCCCAGGCAGCGAACCACCAGGCCGAAAGGAGACGGCCGATGCCGCTGTTGGCGATCGCGGTGACGAAGCGACGCTTGCCGAGGAACAGCAGGGCCGCCAGCAGGATACCGGCCAGGGCGATGGCACCCGAGGCAATTTCCAGACTGTGCTTGGCTTCGCCACCGGCATGGCCAACGCTCTCCGGCAGTACGCCGTGCAGTGGTGGAACGATCATGGCGCCGACGAAGGTCGACAGCACGATCAGCACCGACAGCGGCAGCCAGTGAGCGATGCCGTGACCGGCGTGGGCTTCGGTCTTGGCTTCACCGTGGAACGCGATGAAGATCAGGCGGAAGGTGTACAGCGACGTCATGAAGGCACCGACCAGACCTGCGTAAAGCAGACCGTGGTTGCCGCTGGCGAACGCTTCCCAGAGGATTTCGTCCTTGGAGTAGAAACCGGCGGTCACCAGCGGCAGGGCGGCCAGGGCGGCACCACCGACGATGAAGCTGGCGTAGGCCAGCGGCAGTTTCTTCCACAGGCCGCCCATCTTGAAGATGTTCTGCTCGTGGTGGCAGGCAACGATCACCGCACCGGAGGCAAGGAACAGCAGGGCCTTGAAGAAGGCGTGGGTCATCAGGTGGAAGATCGCGCCTTCCCAGGCACCAACGCCCAGCGCCAGGAACATGTAGCCGATCTGGCTCATGGTCGAATAGGCGAGGATACGTTTGATGTCGGTTTGCACCAGTGCGGCGAAACCGGCCAGTACCAGGGTCACACCGCCCACGATGCCGACCAGGTGCAGGATGTCCGGCGCCAGGGCGAACAGGCCGTGGGTACGGGCGATCAGGTAGACACCGGCAGTCACCATGGTTGCGGCGTGGATCAGTGCCGAAACCGGGGTAGGGCCGGCCATCGCGTCCGCAAGCCAGGTCTGCAGCGGCAGTTGCGCCGATTTACCGACCGCACCGCCCAGGAGCATCAGGGTCGCCAGCACGATCCAGAAATCGCCGACCTTGAAGTGCTCAGGCGCCTTCACCAGCAGCTCCTGGACGTTCAGCGTGCCCAGTTGCTGGAACAGGATGAACAGGCCGATCGCCATGAACACGTCGCCGATACGGGTGACGATGAAGGCTTTGAGTGCGGCGTTACCGTTGTTGCGGTTGCTGTAGTAGAAACCGATCAACAGGTACGAGCACAGGCCCACACCTTCCCAACCGAAGTAGATGAACAGCAGGTTATCGCCGAGGATCAGGAACAGCATGCTGGCGATAAACAGGTTGGTGTACGAGAAGAAGCGCGAGTAACCGTCTTCACCACGCATGTACCACGATGCAAACAGGTGGATCAGGAAGCCGACACCGACGACCACACCGAGCATGGTCACGGACAGACCATCCAGGTACAGCGCGAAGTCAGGCTGGAAGCCTTCCACCGACATCCAGCGCCACAGCACCTGGGTGTAGACGCCACCTTCCGGTGGCGCGACGTTGAATTGCCAGATCACGTAAGCCGCGACGATGGCAGACAGGCCGATGGAGCCGACACCGATCAGCGCCGACAGGTTTTCCGAGAAGCGGCCGCGGGAGAACGACAGCAACAGGAACCCGATCAGAGGGAATACGAAAGTCAGAAAGAGTAGGTTCATCCGCGCATCTCACTGGCAGCGTCGATATCGAGCGTGTGGAAGCGGCGATACAGTTGCAGCAGGATCGCCAGGCCAATACTGGCTTCGGCGGCTGCAAGGCTGATCACCAGGATGAACATGATCTGTCCATCCGGTTGCGCCCAGCGGGCGCCCGCAACGATGAAGGCCAGTGCAGAGGCGTTCATCATCACTTCCAGACTCATCAACACGAACAAAATGTTGCGGCGGACCATCAGGCCGACCAGACCAAGGCAGAACAGGATGCCGGCGACGGCCAGGCCATGCTCCATAGGTATAGAACCGAGAGGGATAACAGGCATGTTCTACTCCTTAGCCTCATTACGGCCCAAATGGAACGCCGTGACGGCTGCAGCGAGCAGCAGCATCGAGGCGAGTTCGACCACCAGCAGATACGGACCGAACAGGCTGATGCCCACGGCTTTTGCGTCGACGGTGGTGTGGCCGATGGCCTGACCGCTCTGGTGAGCGAACAGCACATACAGCAGTTCGGCCAGCAGCAGGGCGGCGAGAATCACCGGCCCCGCCCAGATCCCGGGCTTGAGCCAGGTGCGTTCCTGCTGCACCGAGGCCGGGCCCAGGTTCAGCATCATCACCACAAACACGAACAGCACCATGATGGCGCCAGCGTAGGCGATCACTTCCAGCACGCCGGCGAACGGCGCGCCGAGTGCGAAGAAGGTCATGGCCACGGCGATCAACGAAATGATCAGGTAGAGCAGGGCGTGCACAGGATTGGTGTTGGTGACCACACGCAGTGTGGACACAACAGCGATACCCGATGCGAAATAGAAAGCGAATTCCATCGTTCTTCCTTAAGGCAGCAAGCTCTTCACGTTGATCGGCTCGGCTTCGTTTTGTGCGGCACCTTTCGGCTTGCCCGCAACGGCCATACCTGCAACACGATAGAAGTTGTAATCAGGGTTTTTGCCGGGGCCGGAGATCAGCAGATCTTCTTTCTCGTACACCAGGTCCTGACGTTTGAACTCGGCCATCTCGAAATCCGGGGTCAGCTGGATCGCGGTGGTCGGGCAGGCTTCCTCGCAGAGACCGCAGAAAATGCAGCGCGAGAAGTTGATACGGAAGAAGTCCGGGTACCAGCGACCGTCTTCGGTTTCAGCTTTCTGCAGCGAGATGCAACCCACCGGGCACGCCACGGCGCACAGGTTGCAGGCTACGCAGCGTTCTTCGCCATCGGGGTCGCGGGTCAGGACGATGCGGCCACGGTAGCGCGGTGGTAGATAGACCTGCTCTTCCGGGTATTGCAGGGTGTCGCGCTTGCGAAAGCCATGGCCGAAGACCATGACCAGGCTGCGCAACTGGGTACCGGTACCCTTAACGATGTCGCCAATATATTTGAACATGGGTCAAATCCTCACTGAACCGCAACCGCAGGTGTGTTCCACAACACAACCGCAGCGGTTATCAGCAAATTGATCAGGGTCAGTGGCAGGCAGAATTTCCAGCTGAAATCCATCACCTGGTCATAACGCGGACGCGGGATGGAAGCGCGCAGCAGGATGAACAGCATGATGAAGAACGCGGTCTTCAGTGCGAACCAGACGAAGGACAGTTGCGGCAGGATGCCGAACGGACCGTGCCAGCCACCGAAGAACAGGGTGACCAGCAGCGCCGAGATCAGGATGATGCCGATGTATTCACCGACGAAGAACATGCCCCATTTCATACCGGCGTATTCAATGTGGTAACCGTCGGCCAGTTCCTGCTCCGCTTCCGGCTGGTCGAACGGGTGACGGTGAGTCACGGCCACGCCAGCGATGAAGAAGGTACAGAAGCCGAAGAACTGCGGAATGATGAACCACAGGTTCTGCGCCTGGTACTCGACGATGTCGCGCATGTTGAACGAGCCGACCTGCACCACGATGCCCATCAGGGCCAGGCCCATGAACACTTCGTAGGACACGGTCTGCGCCGAGGCACGCAAGCTGCCCAGAAGGGCGAACTTGTTGTTGCTCGACCAGCCGGCGAACAGCACCGCGTAAACCGACAGACCGGCCATGGCGAAGAAGAACAGCAGGCCGATGTTCAGATCCGCCACGCCCCAGGTCGGGGTGATCGGGATGATCGCGAACGCGATCAGCAGGGCGGACATGGCCACCACCGGTGCCAGGGTGAAGATCACCTTGTCGGCAAACGGCGGGGTCCAGTCTTCCTTGAAGAACATCTTCAGCATGTCGGCTGCGATCTGGAACATGCCGAACGGGCCAACGCGGTTCGGACCGTAACGGTCCTGCCACCAGCCCAGCAGGCGACGCTCGACAAAGCTGAGCAACGCGCCTGCGACCACCACGGCCAGCAGGATCACGATGGCCTTGATGACCGTCAGGATCACATCGATCACTTCAGGGGTGAACCAGGTCATTGCGCTGCCTCCTGCAGACCATCAACGGTTTGGCCGAAAATCGCCGGTGGAATGCCTGCCAGACCGGCCGGCAGTGCAACCAGGCCAGCGCCCAGCTCTTCATTGATGCGCAGCGGCAGACGCAGGGTCTGGCCGGCAACATTGAGGCTCAGCAGTGCGCCGTCGTTGACGCCCAGGCGATCCGCTTCCGACTTGGCCAGTGCAACGTAGGCAGCCGGGATGCGTTCCTGGACCGGAGCGGCTTTTGACGAGTTCTCGTCGCTGCCGAACAGGTGGTAGAACGGCACGGCTTGCCAGGTGCCCTGGGCTGGGTTGAACGCGCGCGGAACACTGGCGAACCAGTTCAGCGAATCACCGCTGCTTTCGATCAGGCGGGTGCCCGGATCGCCAGCGCGCAGGTGACCACCGACCTCGTCCTGGAACTTGTTCCAGGCCTGCGGCGAGTTCCAGCCCGGCGACCAGGCGAACGGCACTTGCTGACGCGGTTCGGCGGAGCCCGAGTAACCTTCCATCGAGAAGGCGAACGCGGTGTCCTTGTCCTGCGGGGTGCGTGGTTCGTGAACGCTGATGTCGGCGCGCATCGCGGTGCGACCGGAGTAACGCAGCGGCTCACGCGCCAGTTTCAGACCCTTGATGCGGAACGAAGCGGACGGTGCGGCGTCGACAATACGGGCCAGTTGCGGCGTGCTCGAAGCAACGGCAGCGGTCACGTGGTCGAGTTGCGTCCAGTCGATCGGCTGGTTCAGCAGGGTGGCGCGCAGGGCGTGCAGCCAGCGCCAGCCTTCGTGGACCAGAATGCTCGCGTCCATGTATTGCGGGTCGAAGACCTGGAAGAAGCGCTGGGCGCGACCTTCCTGGCTGACCAGCGTACCGTCGCCTTCAGCGAAGCTGGCGGCTGGCAGCACCAGATGCGCGCGGTCGCTGGTGGCGGTCTTCTGATGGTCGGCAACAATTACCACTTGCGCAGCGTTCAGTGCCGCATCGACCTTGGCTTTGGCGGTGCGGGTGTACAGATCGTTTTCCAGCACGACGATGGCGTCGGCCTTGCCGTCGATGACCGCTTGCAGCGCGGCATCGACCGATTCGCCACCGAGCATGGCCAGGCCGAGGCTGTTGGCTTCCGGCACGATCAGGCTGATCGAACCGTTCTTCTCGCGCAGCTTCAGGGCCTTGGCGATGTTCGCCGCGGCTTCGATCAAGGCTTTGGAGCCCAGCGAAGTACCGGCGATGATCAGCGGACGCTTGGCCGCGAGCAGGGCGTCGGCGATGCGCTTGGCCAGCTCCAGGGCTTCGGCGTCCAGACCTTCAACGGCCGGTGCGCTGGCGTCCAGGGCGTGAGCCACGGCGAAACCGATGCGGGCCAGATCGTCTGGAGCGGCGTGTACACACTCTTCGGCGATGTCGTCGAGCTTGGTTTCAGCCAGGCTGGCGATGAACAGCGGGTTCAGTTCGTGCTGACCGATGTTCTTCACCGCAGCGTCGAGCCAAGGCTGGACGCGCATGGCTTCGGCCATGTCTTCGGCCTTGCCTTTGGCCGACTGACGCAGAGCCAGGGCCATACGGGCGGCAGTCTGGGTCAGGTCTTCACCGAGGACGAACACGGCGTCGTGATCTTCGATGTCGCGCATGTTCGGCACGGGCAGGGGGCTGTCTTTCAGCACTTGCAGGACCAGACGGATGCGCTCCAGTTCGGAGGCCTCGATACCGGAGTAGAAGTGCTCGGCGCCTACCAGTTCACGCAACGCGTAGTTGCTTTCCAGGCTGGCACGCGGCGAACCGATACCGACGATGTTGCGACCGCGCAGCAGGTCGGCGGCTTTGTCCAGCGCAGCATCCAGGCCAAGCTTGGTGCCGTCGGCCAGCAGCGGCTGACGTGGGCGGTCGGTGCGGTTGACGTAGCCATAACCGAAACGGCCACGGTCGCACAGGAAATACTGGTTCACCGAACCGTTGTAACGGTTTTCGATGCGACGCAGTTCGCCGTAACGCTCGCCCGGGGAGATGTTGCAACCGCTCGAGCAGCCATGGCAGATGCTCGGCGAGAACTGCATGTCCCACTTGCGGTTGTAGCGCTCGGAGTGAGTCTTGTCGGTGAACACACCGGTCGGGCAGACCTCGGTGAGGTTGCCGGAGAACTCGCTTTCGAGGGTGCCGTCTTCAACGCGACCGAAGTACACGTTGTCGTGGGCGCCGAATACACCGAGGTCGGTGCCGCCGGCGTAATCCTTGTAGAAACGCACGCAGCGGTAGCAGGCAATGCAGCGGTTCATCTCGTGGGAAATGAACGGGCCCAGTTGCTGGTTCTGGTGGGTACGTTTGGTGAAGCGATAACGGCGCTCGTTGTGGCCGGTCATCACCGTCATGTCTTGCAGGTGGCAGTGACCGCCTTCCTCGCACACAGGGCAGTCGTGCGGGTGGTTGGTCATCAGCCATTCAACGACACTGGCGCGGAACGCCTTGGATTCTTCATCGTCGATGGAGATCCAGGTGTTGTCGGTGGCAGGGGTCATGCAGGACATGACGATGCGACCACGGGTGTCGTTCTCGTCGGTGTACTGTTTGACCGCGCACTGGCGGCACGCCCCGACGCTACCAAGCGCGGGGTGCCAGCAGAAATAAGGGATGTCGAGGCCCAGCGACAGACATGCCTGTAACAGGTTGTCTGCCCCGTCGACTTCGAGCGCTTTGCCGTCTACGTGGATAGTGGCCATGGTTCAAAGGTCTTCGTTGGCCCGGTGTCAGCGGGCGTGGCTAATGGAATCTTGTTATCCGTCCGAATCCAGTCAGCCCCGAAAGGCGTCATCGGACGAAAGGCGAAGGGCACGGACCCTTCGCCTTTTTTAAGCGTTTACGCGCCGACTGTGATCGGCTTCGCCAGAGGCGGGACGGTGGCGCTTGCGGGCGCGATACCGGCTTCGAACTCTGGACGGAAGTATTTGATGGCACTGCCCAACGGCTCCACGGCACCCGGTGCGTGAGCACAGAAGGTCTTGCCCGGGCCGAGGAAGTTGACCAGACCCAGCAGGGTCTCGATGTCGCCTGGCTGGCCGCGGCCTTGTTCGATGGCCATCAGCAGCTTGACGCTCCATGGCAGGCCATCACGGCAAGGGGTGCAGAAACCGCAGGATTCGCGAGCGAAGAACTGCTCCATGTTGCGCAGCAGGGACACCATGTTGACGCTGTCGTCCACCGCCATGGCCAGGCCGGTACCCATACGGGTGCCCACCTTGGCGATGCCGCCGGCGTACATTTGTGCGTCGAGGTGTTCCGGCAACAGGAAACCGGTACCGGCGCCGCCTGGCTGCCAGGCCTTGAGCTTGTAACCGTCGCGCATGCCGCCGGCGTAATCTTCGAACAGCTCGCGACCGGTCACGCCGAATGGCAGTTCCCACAGGCCAGGGTTCTTGACCTTGCCGGAGAAGCCCATGAGCTTGGTGCCCATGTCTTCGCTGCCGTCGCGGGCCAACGATTTGTACCAGTCCACGCCGTCGGCGATGATCGCCGGCACGTTGCACAGGGTTTCAACGTTGTTCACGCAGGTCGGCTTGCCCCACACGCCGACGGCGGCAGGGAAGGGCGGCTTGGAGCGAGGGTTGGCGCGGCGGCCTTCGAGGGAGTTGATCAGTGCGGTTTCTTCACCGCAGATGTAACGCCCGGCGCCGGTGTGGACGAACAGCTCGAAGTCGAAGCCGCTGCCCAGGATGTTCTTGCCCAGCAGGCCCGCTGCCTTGGCTTCTTCCACGGCACGGTTCAGGTGCTTGGCGGCGGTGGTGTACTCGCCACGCAGGAAGATGTAACCACGGTAGGTTTTCAGCGCGCGGGCGCTGATCAGCATGCCTTCGATCAGCAGATGGGGCAGTTGCTCCATCAGCATGCGGTCTTTCCAGGTGTTCGGCTCCATTTCATCCGCGTTGCACAGCAGGTAGCGGATGTTGATGGATTCGTCCTTTGGCATCAGGCCCCACTTCACGCCTGTGGGGAAGCCTGCACCGCCGCGACCTTTGAGGCCTGCGTCTTTCACGGTCTGGACGATGGCGTCCTGATCCATGTCGGCGAAGGCCTTGCGCGCAGCGGCGTAACCGTTCTTGGCCTGGTACTCGTCGAGCCACACGGCTTCGCCGTCGTCACGCAGGCGCCAGGTCAGCGGGTGAGTCTCGGCCGAACGCTGGATGCGGTTGGCAGGACCGAAAGAAGTCAGGGTCATACGTAGCCCTCGAGCAGTTTGGCGACGCCGGCAGGCTGGACATCGCCAAAGGTGTCGTCATCGATCATCAGCGCCGGTGCCTTGTCGCAGTTGCCAAGGCAGCAGACCGGCAGCAGGGTGAAACGACCGTCGGCAGTGGTCTGACCCAGGCCGATATCCAGGTTGTTCTGGATTTCGCTGACCACCGACTCGTGGCCGCCGATGTAGCAGACCATGCTGTCGCAGACGCGAATGATGTGACGGCCGACCGGCTGACGGAAGATCTGGCTGTAGAACGTGGCCACGCCTTCAACGTCGCTGGCCGGGATGCCGAGGATCTCGCCGATGGCGTACAGGGCGCCGTCCGGCACCCAGCCGCGTTCTTTCTGAACGATCTTCAGGGCTTCGATCGACGCCGCGCGCGGGTCTTCGTAGTGATGCAGCTCGTGCTCGATGGCCGAGCGCTCGGTTTCACTCAGGGTGAAACGGTCTGTCTGGATAAGCGTGCTGTTCATGCTTAGCGGTCCACGTCGGCCATAACGAAATCGATACTACCCAGGTACGCAATCAGGTCCGCGACCATGCTGCCTTTGATCACCGAAGGGATCTGTTGCAGATGCGGGAAGCTCGGAGTACGGATCCGGGTACGGTAGCTCATGGTGCCGCCGTCGCTCGTCAGGTAATAACTGTTGATGCCCTTGGTCGCTTCGATCATCTGGAAGGATTCGTTGGCCGGCATGACCGGGCCCCACGAAACTTGCAGGAAGTGCGTGATCAAGGTTTCGATGTGCTGCAGCGTGCGCTCTTTCGGCGGCGGCGTGGTCAGCGGGTGATCCGCCTTGTACGGGCCTTCCGGCATGTTGCGCAGGCACTGGTCGATGATCTTGACGCTCTGGCGCATCTCTTCGACGCGAACCATGCAGCGGTCGTAGGCATCGCCGTTGGCGGCCAGTGGCACTTCGAACTCGAAATTCTCGTAACCGGAGTACGGACGCGCTTTACGCAGGTCGAAGTCGCAACCGGTGGAACGCAGGCCGGCACCGGTGACGCCCCATTCCAGGGCCTCTTTGGTGTTGTACTGGGCAACGCCGATGGTACGACCCTTGAGGATGCTGTTCTGCAGCGCGGCCTTGGTGTATTCGTCGAGGCGCTTCGGCAGCCATTCAACGAAGTCTTTCACCAGTTTTTCCCAGCCGCGCGGCAGGTCGTGGGCAACGCCGCCGATGCGGTACCAGGCCGGGTGCAGACGGAAACCGGTGATGGCTTCGATCACCGTGTAAGCCTTCTGGCGGTCGGTGAAGGTGAAGAACACCGGGGTCATGGCGCCGACGTCCTGGATGTAGGTACCCAGGAACAGCAGGTGGCTGGTGATCCGGAAGAACTCGGCCATCATAATGCGGATGACGTCGACTTTCTCGGGCACCTTGATGCCGGCCAGCTTCTCGACCGAGAGCACGTATGGCAGGTTGTTCATCACGCCGCCGAGGTAGTCGATACGGTCGGTGTACGGAATGAAACTGTGCCAGGACTGACGCTCGGCCATCTTCTCGGCGCCACGGTGGTGGTAACCGATGTCCGGAACGCAATCGACGATCTCTTCACCGTCCAGTTGCAGGATGATGCGGAACGCACCGTGCGCCGAAGGGTGGTTCGGACCCAGGTTGAGGAACATGTAGTCCTCGTTCGCCCCGGAACGCTTCATGCCCCAGTCTTCAGGACGGAAGCGCGCGGCTTCTTCCTCGAGCTGTTGCTTGGCCAGGTTCAGGCTGAACGGATCGAACTCGGTGGCGCGCGCCGGGAAGTCCTTGCGCAGCGGGTGACCTTCCCAGGTCGGCGGCATCATGATGCGCGACAGGTGCGGGTGACCTTTGAAGTCGATGCCGAACATGTCCCAGACTTCACGCTCGTACCAGTTGGCGTTCGGCCAGATGCTGGTGACGGTCGGCAAGCTGAGGTCGCTCTCGGACAAGGCGACCTTGATCATCACGTCACTATTACGTTCCAGCGACATGAGGTGATAGAACACGGTGAAATCGGCACCGCCCGGCAGCCCTTGACGCTTGGTGCGCAGACGCTCGTCCACGCCGTGCAGGTCATAGAGCATGACGTACGGCTTGGGCAGGTTGCGAAGGAAGGTCAGGACTTCGACGAGCTTGGCGCGAGCCACCCACAGCACCGGCATGCCGGTGCGGGTCGGCTGAGCGGTGAACGCTTCGGCGCCAAAACGGTTGTTCAGTTCGACGACCACATCCTGGTCGTCTGCCTTATAAGGCGGGATGTACAGAGCACTGCCTGTAGTCATGGTTATTTTTTCGCTTTCGGTCAACGTAAAGAATGAAGCCAGCTTCTCGTTTCTTTGAAACAGACTGGATCAGACTTCGTCAGGGCTGCGCAGGTTGGTGACTGCGATTCGCTGTTCGCGGCGCTGTTCCTTCTGCGAAGGCATGTCGGCGCGATAAACGCCTTGATCGCCAACGACCCAGGAAAGTGGGCGACGCTCCTGGCCAATGGATTCCTGCAACAGCATCAAGCCTTGCAGAAATGCTTCTGGACGGGGCGGGCAGCCAGGTACGTAGACGTCAACGGGCAGGAACTTGTCCACCCCCTGAACCACGGAGTAGATGTCGTACATGCCGCCGGAGTTGGCGCACGAACCCATCGAGATCACCCACTTGGGCTCGAGCATCTGCTCGTACAGGCGCTGAATGATCGGCGCCATCTTGATGAAGCAGGTCCCGGCGATAACCATGAAGTCGGCCTGACGCGGTGATGCCCGGATAACTTCGGCGCCGAAGCGCGCGATGTCGTGGGGCGCCGTGAAGGCGGTGGTCATTTCCACGTAGCAGCACGACAGACCGAAGTTGTACGGCCACAGGGAGTTCTTACGTCCCCAGTTGACCGCGCCACTCAGCACGTCTTCCAGCTTGCCCATGAAAATGTTTTTGTGGACTTGATCCTCTAACGGATCGGAAACGGTTTCCCGCTGGCCGATCGGATACTGCTCGTTAGGAGCATCGGGGTCGATTCTGGTGAGATTGTATTGCATTGCCAAAGCCTCATTGTTTCAGCTTCGCCTGCCGCTTGCGACGAGCTTCCGGAGCCCAGTCAAGGGCGCCCACTCGGAACAGGTAGACAAGACCTGCCAACAGAATTGCTATGAAAACGAGAGCTTCGACGAATCCGGTCCAGCCGCTTTCGCGGACGGACACAGACCATGCAAAGAGAAAGAGGGCTTCGATATCGAAGATCACGAACAGCATCGCGACCAGATAGAATTTGGCTGAGAGCCGCAAGCGGGCGCCACCGGTAGGTAGCATGCCGGACTCGAACGGTTCGTTTTTGCTGCGGCCCCAGGCTTTTGACCCGAGGAGGCTGGAGACGCCGAGCATGAAGGCGCACAGGCCGACTACACCCAGAAGGAAAATGGCAAAGCCCCAGTTGTGGGCCATGAGTCCTGTCGCTTCGGGCATGCTGGAAATCCTTAACAGAGAGCAAAGGTCTCTGAGCTTGATAAAGAAATAAGGCAGTGACGATATGTCGCAGCAATCAATCGCGCTGATTTTATGGCTAAACACCCTGCAAGTAAAATTCCTATAGCGAAATTATTTATTGGAATAAGGACATAGCACACCTCGAAGGGCCCGCAGCCCATGCGTTGCGGGCATTAGCCGGAATTTCAAGAATTATGTTTTGTGGGAAATGTAACGAACATAGTTGTCGCTAAATGATAATTGATAGCGTTTGCAGTGGTTTCGTAACTTAACGGGTCAGTAGTTGGGAAGTTGTCTTATATGCGCGTTACTGCAAGTAGCGGCGGCGCCCGTTTTAGCCGATTTTTGCGATGCGGATACCGCTCTGGATCAATGTTTTGCCTGACAGGCTTTGCCAATTCCTGAGGTGCCTGGAAAACCACAGGCAAAAAAACGCCCCGAACCAGTCGGGGCGTCAGTTTTTTCGGCAATGCGGTTAGCTTTCTATACGGTCCGCAAAGGCCGTTCGCTCAGGCGAAGTCGATCAGTGGAACTGTTCTTCTTCGGTCGAACCGGTCAGTGCGGTTACCGACGATGAGCCACCTTGAATCACGGTGGTCATGTCGTCGAAGTAGCCAGTGCCCACTTCCTGCTGGTGAGCCACGAAGGTGTAACCCTTGGCGGCGTCAGCGAATTCCTGCTCTTGCAGCTTCACGTAGGCAGTCATGTCGTTGCGGGCGTAGTCGTGCGCCAGGTTGAACATGCTGTGCCACATGTTGTGAATGCCGGCCAGGGTGATGAACTGGTGCTTGTAACCCATGGCGGACAGTTCGCGCTGGAACTTGGCGATGGTCGCGTCGTCCAGGTTTTTCTTCCAGTTGAAGGAAGGCGAGCAGTTGTACGACAGGATCTGGTCCGGGTATTCCTTTTGGATCGCTTCAGCGAAACGACGGGCTTCTTCCAGGTCCGGCTTGGCGGTTTCGCACCAGATCAGGTCGGCGTACGGCGCGTAGGCCAGGCCACGGGCGATTGCCTGGTCCAGACCTGCACGAACCTTGTAGAAACCTTCCTGGGTACGGGTGCCAGTCACGAATGGCTGGTCGTACGGATCGCAGTCGGAAGTCAGCAAGTCGGCAGCGTTGGCGTCGGTACGGGCCAGAATGATGGTCGGTACGCCCGCAACGTCGGCAGCCAGACGAGCCGCGGTCAGCTTCTGCACGGCTTCCTGGGTTGGAACCAGCACCTTGCCGCCCATGTGGCCACATTTCTTCACGGAAGCCAGCTGGTCTTCGAAGTGAACGCCGGCGGCGCCTGCCTCGATCATGCTCTTCATCAGCTCGTAGGCGTTCAGTACGCCGCCGAAACCGGCTTCGGCGTCAGCCACGATTGGCGCGAAGTAGTCGATGTAGCCTTCGTCGCCCGGGTTCTTGCCGGCTTTCCACTGGATCTGGTCGGCGCGACGGAACGAGTTGTTGATGCGCTTGACCACGGTTGGAACCGAGTCCACCGGATACAGCGACTGGTCCGGGTACATCGATTCGGCGGAGTTGTTGTCCGCCGCGACTTGCCAGCCCGACAGGTAGATCGCCTGGATACCGGCTTTAACCTGTTGAACAGCCTGACCACCGGTCAGGGCGCCCATGCAGTTGACGAAATCTTTCTCTGGGCGGAAGGACGGCTTGGCACCCTGGGTGACCAGGTTCCACAGCTTCTCGGCGCCCATTTTTGCAAAGGTGTGCTCTGGTTGAACCGAGCCACGCAGACGGACGACGTCAGCAGCGGAGTAATTGCGAGTCACGCCTTTCCAGCGCGGGTTTTCAGCCCAGTCTTTTTCAAGGGCTGCAATTTGCTGTTCGCGTGTCAGTGCCATGGAGATAAACCTCGTCGCGTCTTTATGAAAAGTTGTTCTGCGGTGGAAAATTCCTTGCGCTCGCTGACCAGAAGCTTAGGTGGTCAGGTCGGGTTCGGCGGGGCAGGCGACGGGATGAACGATGAGCTCGAGGGGAGGTGAGCAGGTAAAGGCGAACTGGTGGGCGCATTCGGGCGTCGTGGGCCTTTATACGAACGACAGTGTAAAGCCGGGTTACCTAATTACGCTTCCGTCCCTCGGGACAACTTCGTTCCAGTCGGCAACCTCGTCAAACACACCTTGTGGGCGGTACAGACACGAAACGGCTCGCGGGGATGGTTGCGAGCAGCGCTTCGAAGGCCCTTGCCAGGGCCTCTGATTAGCGGGAGCGAGGCCATCATGCCTTCGCTTTTTTGGCTCGTCAAACGTTTTGTAGTGCTTTTTTTCAAGCACTACATCTTTCGTCTAATACGACTAATCAGTCAGTTTTTGGTGCTTTAGTCCAACGTGTCGACTTTCACCCGCAACGTCATGTCATCCCGGCCTTGAGTCGAGTAGCTGCGGGCCAGGCCCTGTTTGTCGGCCTGGGTCTGGCGATTCACGCCGGCGAGGGTGATCCATTCGCCCAGCCGTCCGGTGACAGTTGTGTCGGTGCTTTGCACGTTCACTACATCGGGACGTTCCTGGCTCATGCGGTCACGGTTGGTACTGATGGCCAGGTGAACGGTTTCGCCGGTGACGCTGGCGGTGACGTAAAAACCCTGGGTGACGTTGCGATATTGGGTCTGGCTGCTGTAATCGCCGTAGGAGTTGGTCTGGCTGCTGGTGATCGGCACGCTCTGGCCGACCTGGATCAGCGCCGGTGCACCTTCGCTGGCCTGGATCTGCTGAATGCCGCCGTCACGGCTGGCGGTGCTGCGGCTGATGATCCGGGTTTGCGCGCCATTGACTGAATAACCTTCGTCGCCACGGCCGTTGTTTTCGTTGGTGTCGACCGTGATCAGCAAGCGCTTGGGCGCGGTGTCGAGCTGCGATAGCAGGTCCTTGAGTTCTTCGATCTTGCCGGGCTCGGCCTTGACGATCAGCTGGTTGCCATAGGCGCTGACCTGGCCGTCCTTGCCGATGAAGTCCTGAGCCACCGGCAGCATGTCGGCGCTGGTGTGGTACTTGAGGGGCACGATTTCTGTGGCTGCCATCACCGAAACACTGCAGCCGAGCAGCAGGGTGGTGAGCAGGGTGCGTAGGGACATGTCCGTTATCTCCGCTTTCGAAAGGCTTGATATTGCCAGTTTGTCGGCCCGGGGTGGGGCAAGTTGAATCGTAGACAGCAAAGCGCCCCGGCATCCGAAAATGGCAGGGCGTTTTGTGGTGTTCTGGAGGGCCTCTTCGCGAGCAAGCCCGCTCCCACATTGGATCTCTGCCGAGCACAAAATCTGTGTTCGCTGGAGGTCTCCTGTGGGAGCGGGCTTGCCCGCGAATGCCGCGACGCGGACTTATGCCGAATGACGAACCATGTCGACATGCGGAATCCCGGCTTCGAGGAATTCCTCGCTGACCAGATTGAAACCCAGGCGCTCATAGAACGCCGTGGCCTGCACCTGGGCGCTGAGCATCTGCTGCTTCAGTCCGCGCTCCTCTGCTTCGGCGATGACCGCTTGCATCAGCGCATCGCCGACCTTCAGGCCACGCCAGTCCTTGAGCACCGAAACCCGGCCAACATGTCCGTCGGGCAAAAGGCGGGCGGTGCCGATCGGAAAGTCGCCTTCGAAAGCCAGGAAGTGCACCGCTGTGGCGTCGTCGGCGTCCCACTCAAGCTCGGGTGGAACCGATTGTTCGGCAATGAACACCGTTTCGCGAATGCGGCGGATCTCGGCGTTGTCCTTTTGCCAGTCTGCAACACGTACGCGAATCTTATTCATCGTCGGCGAACCCCAGGCTTCCCTGTTTGACCAATTCGCACAGCAGGCCGCGACCGTCTTCGTCGCTCAGCCAGTCACCGAGGTTGTCGGTGTGCAGGGCGTCGGCGGAGCAGATCAGCTTCAGCAGCTCGCGCAGCTTGCCCGGCAGGTAACGGCTCTGGCCGCTGGCGAACAGCAACAGATCGTCATCGACGTCCGACCACGCCAGGCGCGCGCTCGGGTTGCGGATCAGGATGGCGCCGTCTTCGAGTGCGCCGAGCAAGTCTTCTTCCTCGACCTCTTCCGGGCCGACCACCAGCTCTGGATAACGCGGCTCGGTCATGTACTGGCCGAACCAGGTCAGCAGCAGGCGCTCATCGCTCATGTGCTCGGCGAGCAGTGCTTTCAGGCGGCCGAGTGCATCGTGCTGGATCTGATGTGGATCATCGCTGACCGGTTTTGCATCGGCGTCGGTGTAGCGCTCTTCGTCAGTCAGGAACTGGCTGAGGAAGTCGGTGAAGTGGGTCAGCACTTCAGCGGCGCTTGGTGCGCGGAAACCTACCGAGTAGGTCATGCAGTCATCGACGGCAACGCCGCAGTGAGCCAGGCGCGGCGGCAGGTAGAGCATGTCGCCCGGTTCCAGAACCCACTCTTCGGTCTCGTGGAATTCGGCGAGGATGCGCAGGTCCGCGTGTTGCAGCAGCGGGCTTTCGGAGTCGCACATCTGGCCGATTTTCCAGTTGCGCTTGCCGTGGCCTTGCAGCAGGAACACGTCGTAGTTGTCGAAGTGCGGGCCGACGCTGCCACCCGGGGCGGCGAAGCTGATCATTACGTCGTCGACGCGCCAGCTCGGCAGGAAGCGGAAATTTTCCAGCAGCTCGCTGACTTCCGGCACGAACTGATCGACCGCCTGCACCAGCAGGGTCCACTCGCGCTCCGGCAGTTTGCTGAATTCGTCTTCGGCGAACGGGCCGCGACGCAGTTCCCATGGACGCTCGCCGTGCTCGATCACCAGGCGCGATTCGACTTCCTCTTCCAGGGCCAGGCCGGCGAGTTCGTCGGCGTCGATCGGGCTTTCGAAATCAGGAATCGCCTGACGGATCAGCAGTGGTTTTTTCTGCCAGTAATCGCGCATGAATTCGCGCGCCGTAAGACCACCCAGAAGTTGAAGAGGAATATCGGGATTCATATGTAACCTATTGAAAAAAAGCATTTTTCAGACGGGAATAAAAACGCCCGGCGCGGCCGGGCGTCTCAAACGGGTCAAGCAGTCGATCAGATGCGTTTGGCTTGCGCTACAGCGTTGCCGATGTAGTTGGCCGGGGTCAGTTGCTTGAGCTCGGCTTTCGCAGCGGCCGGCATGTCCAGGCCATCGATGAAAGTCTGCAGCGCTTCAGGGCTGATGCCCTTGCCGCGAGTCAGTTCTTTCAGCTTCTCGTACGGGTTTTCGATGTTGTAGCGGCGCATCACGGTCTGGATAGGCTCGGCCAGGACTTCCCAGCACGCGTCCAGATCGGCAGCGATCTTGTCAGCGTTCAGCTCGAGCTTGCTGATGCCTTTGAGGCTCGCTTCGTACGCGATCACGCTGTGGGCGAAGCCGACACCGAGGTTGCGCAGAACGGTGGAGTCGGTCAGGTCGCGCTGCCAGCGGGAGATCGGCAGTTTGCTCGCCAGGTGCTGGAACAGTGCGTTGGCGATGCCCAGGTTGCCTTCGGAGTTTTCGAAGTCGATCGGGTTGACCTTGTGCGGCATGGTCGACGAACCGATTTCGCCGGCGATGGTGCGCTGCTTGAAGTAACCCAGGGAGATGTAGCCCCAGATGTCACGGTCGAAGTCGATCAGGATGGTGTTGAAGCGCGCAATGGCGTCGAACAACTCGGCGATGTAGTCGTGCGGCTCGATTTGCGTGGTGTACGGGTTGAAGCCCAGGCCCAGCTCGTCTTCGATGAAGGCGCGGGCGTTGGCTTCCCAGTCGATCTGCGGGTAGGCCGACAGGTGGGCGTTGTAGTTGCCGACAGCGCCGTTGATCTTGCCCAGCAGCGGAACGGCAGCAACCTGAGCGATCTGGCGCTCGAGACGGTAAACCACGTTCGCCAGCTCTTTGCCCAGGGTGGTCGGCGAAGCCGGCTGGCCGTGGGTGCGCGACAGCATCGGCACGTCGGCGAAACGGATGGCCAGTTCGCGGATGGCGTTGGCGGTCTGGCGCATCAGCGGCAGCATCACGTCATCACGACCTTCGCGCAGCATCAGGGCGTGGGACAGGTTGTTGATGTCCTCACTGGTGCAGGCGAAGTGGATGAATTCGCTGACCTTGGCCAGCTCCGGCAGCTTGGCCGCCTGCTCCTTGAGCAGGTATTCGATCGCTTTGACGTCGTGGTTGGTGGTGCGCTCGATCTCTTTCACGCGCTCGGCGTGCTCCAGCGAGAAGTTTTCGGCCAGTTCATTCAGAACGGCGTTGGCTTCGGCGGAGAAGGCTGGCACTTCCGGGATGCCGGCGTGAGCGGCCAAGCGCTGGAGCCAGCGCACTTCAACCAGAACACGGGCACGGATCAGGCCGTACTCGCTGAAAATTGGGCGCAGGGCCTGGGTTTTGCCGGCGTAGCGGCCGTCAACAGGGGAAACCGCAGTGAGCGAAGAGAGCTGCATGGGGTGTTCTCGGACAGTCGGGCAACGAAATGGGGCGCGTATCATACATGAAAAAATCCGCCGGTCCGTCGCCAACTGACCGGCGTATTACGCGTTACAGGCTACAAAGCTTTTATTGCGCGACGATTTACTCGCTGCGCATCAACGGATACAGCTCTTTGAGCAACTTGCGCCGGCTGACGACCAGCTGCCAGCGGTGACCGCCGAGCTGGCGCCACAGGCGTGCCGAGCGAATGCCGGCGAGCAGCAGGGCGCGGATCTTCGAGGCGTTGCTCGGCTGCTGCAGGTTGCGCATGTCGCCGTGCACCTGAATGCGCTGGCGCAGCGTGCTCAGGGTGTCCTGATACAGCGCGCCGCAGGCCGCTATCACGTTTTCGTGGGCAGGGCCGAAATGCTCGACCTGCGACTGGATCTGCGGCAGACGCTTGCCGATCACGTCGAGCATGTCGTTGCGCTTGGCCAGTTGCCGCTCAAGACCAAGCATCGACAACGCGTAACGCAGCGGTTCGCGCTGCAAGGTGCTCGGGTCGCGCTCGAGGGCGCCGATCAGTGCGCGGTAACCCTCGCGCAGGTTGATGTCGTCGCCGCCGTAAACATCCAGCGTGTCTTTCGGGTCACGAACCAGCAGGCTGCCGAGCATGCAGCTCAGGCCGGCCTCGTTGGTCTGGCCAGTCTTGGCGATCCGGTCCACTAGCACGGCGGCGAGAAACACGCCGCCCAGAGCGGTCAATTGCTCCTGAGTCGGGCTCATGCCTGGCCGCTCCACGGCTCGGCGACTTCGATCACGCCGCCACCGAGGCAGATTTCACCGTCATAGAACACCACTGACTGGCCCGGCGTGACTGCGCGTTGCGGCTCGTCGAACACGGCGCGATAGCCGGTCGCGGTTTTTTCCAGCGTGCAGGCCTGATCACTTTGGCGATAACGAACCTTGGCGGTCAGGCGCAGCGGCTGGCTCAGATCGATCGGGTTGACCCAATAGATTTCCGAAGCGAGCAGGGCGCTGGAGAACAGCCACGGATGGTTGTTGCCCTGACCGACGATCAGCTCGTTGGTGTCCAGGTCCTTGCGCAGCACGTACCACGGCTCGTCGCCGGCGTCTTTCAGACCGCCGATGCCCAGGCCCTGGCGCTGGCCGATGGTGTGGTACATCAAACCGTGGTGACGGCCGATGACTTCGCCTTCGGTGGTCTTGATCTCGCCCGGTTGCGCCGGCAGGTATTGCTTGAGGAAATCGCTGAAACGACGCTCGCCGATGAAGCAGATCCCGGTGGAATCCTTCTTCTTGGCGGTTGCCAGCTCGTATTTCTCGGCAATTGCACGGACTTCCGGCTTTTCCAGCTCGCCGACCGGGAACAGGGTCTTGGCGATCTGTTCGCCGCCGACGGCGTGCAGGAAGTAGCTCTGATCCTTGTTCGGATCCAGGCCCTTGAGCAGTTCGGTGCGGCCGTCGATGTCGCGGCGGCGCACGTAGTGGCCGGTGGCGATCAGATCGGCGCCGAGCATCATGGCGTAGTCGAGGAACGCCTTGAACTTGATCTCGCGGTTGCACAGGATGTCCGGGTTCGGCGTGCGGCCGGCCTTGTATTCGGCCAGGAAGTGCTCGAACACATTGTCCCAGTACTCGGCGGCGAAGTTGGCGGTGTGCAGTTTGATACCGATCTTGTCGCACACGGCCTGGGCATCCGCCAGGTCGTCCATGGCGGTGCAGTATTCCGTTCCGTCGTCTTCTTCCCAGTTCTTCATGAACAGGCCTTCCACTTCATAGCCCTGCTCGATCAGCAGGAGAGCGGAAACGGAAGAGTCCACGCCGCCGGACATGCCGACAATGACGCGCTTCTTGGATGTGTCAGAAGGGGCTGGATCACGCATAGGGATTCAATGAGTGTCTTGAAAAAGGACGCGATTCTATCAGGCTCACGGCCTCAAGGCTAAAGGGAAGGGCGGATCAGTTCGAGGCCGAAGCGATTGCCGGCCAGATAATCGTCGATGCAGCGGATGATCAGCTCGCTGCGCCAGTTATCGCGCTGGGCCAATAATTCGTCGCGGGTCAGCCACTTGGCGCCGACGATGCCTTCGTCCAGCTGATATTCCGGATGATGTTTCACGGCTTTGGCGCTGAAACACACGCGCTGGTAAGTCACGCCGTTGCTCGGTGCGGTGTACAGATAAATGCCGATTACGCTGGTGGGTTCGACGTCCCAGCCGGTTTCTTCGAGGGTTTCGCGCACGGCGGCTTCGATCAGGGTTTCGTCCGGATCGAGATGGCCGGCCGGCTGATTGAGCACGTTACGCCCGGCCTTGTGTTCCTCGACCATCAGGAAGCGGCCGTTGTCCTCGACGATGGTGGCGACAGTGATGTGGGGGAGCCATTGCATTGATTGAATCTCCTGGGCGAAAGGCAGAAACACAAACCCCGGCGCATGGCCGGGGTTTGTGATGTTCCCTTTACAACCTTAAACCAGCGCAGCGATGGCCGCGTTGAAGGTTGCGCTAGGGCGCATGGCCTTGCTGATCAGCTCGGCGTCGGCGTGGTAGTAACCACCGATGTCCACTGGCTTGCCCTGAACGGCGTTGAGCTCGGCGACGATGGTCGCTTCGTTCTCGGTCAGGGTCTTGGCCAGGGTCGCGAACTGCGCTTGCAGTGCAGCGTCTTCAGTCTGGGCGGCCAGGGCTTGTGCCCAGTACATCGCCAGGTAGAAGTGGCTGCCGCGGTTGTCGATGTTGCCGACTTTGCGCGATGGCGACTTGTTGTTGTCGAGGAACTGGCCGGTGGCCTGGTCCAGAGTCTTGGACAGTACCAGCGCTTTCGGGTTGTTGTAGTTCACACCCAGGTGCTCGAGAGAAGCGGCCAGGGCCAGGAATTCACCCAGCGAATCCCAGCGCAGGAAGTTCTCTTCGACCAGTTGCTGCACGTGCTTCGGAGCCGAGCCGCCGGCGCCGGTTTCGAACAGGCCACCGCCGTTCATCAGCGGCACGATCGACAGCATCTTGGCGCTGGTGCCCAGTTCCATGATCGGGAACAGGTCGGTCAGGTAGTCGCGCAGTACGTTGCCGGTCACCGAAATGGTGTCCTTGCCTTCGCGGGTGCGCTGCAGGGTGTATTTCATGGCGTCGACCGGGGCCATGATCTGGATGTCCAGACCGGTGGTGTCGTGATCCTTCAGGTAAGCCTGAACCTTCTCGATCACCACGCCGTCGTGGGCGCGCATCGGGTCCAGCCAGAAAATGGCCGGGGTGCTGCTTGCGCGAGCACGGTTGACGGCCAGTTTGACCCAGTCCTGGATCGGCGCGTCTTTGGTCTGGCACATACGGAAGATGTCGCCGGCTTCAACAGCCTGCTCCATCAGCAGGGTGCCTTTGCTGTCGGTCACGCGAACCACGCCGTCGGCCTTGATCTGGAAGGTCTTGTCGTGGGAACCGTACTCTTCAGCCTTTTTAGCCATCAGGCCAACGTTTGGCACGCTGCCCATGGTGGTCGGATCGAAAGCGCCATTGGCTTTGCAATCTTCGATCACGGCCTGGTAGATGGTCGCGTAGCAGCGATCCGGGATCACAGCCTTGGTGTCGTGCAGCTGGCCATCGGTGCCCCACATCTTGCCGGAGTCACGGATCATGGCCGGCATCGAGGCGTCGACGATAACGTCGCTCGGCACGTGCAGGTTGGTGATGCCTTTGTCGGAGTTGACCATCGCCAGCGACGGACGAACGGCGTAGACCGCCTGCACGTCAGCTTCGATCTGGGCTTGCTGTTCGGCCGGCAGGGATTTGATGCGGGCGTACAGGTCGCCGATGCCGTTGTTCAGGTTGAAGCCGATCTCGGCCAGAACGTCGGCGTGCTTGGTCAGGGCGTCCTTGTAGAACTCGGCAACGATCTGGCCGAACATGATCGGGTCGGAGACCTTCATCATGGTGGCTTTCAGGTGAACCGACAGCAGCACGCCTTGTTGCTTGGCGCTGTCGATTTCAGCGGCGATGAACGCGCGCAGGGCCTTTTTGCTCATCACGGAGCAGTCGAGGATCTCGCCCGCCTGAACGGTGGTTTTTTCTTTCAGGACGGTGGTGGTGCCGTCTTGGGCGACCAGCTCGATTTTCACGGTGTCAGCGGCGTCGATCAGGGCCGCTTTTTCGCTGCCGTAGAAATCGCCGGTGCTCATGTGAGCGACGTGGGACTTGGAGTCCTTGGCCCAGGCGCCCATTTTGTGCGGGTGCTTGCGAGCGTAGTTCTTGACCGACAGCGGAGCGCGACGGTCGGAGTTGCCTTCACGCAGAACCGGGTTCACGGCGCTGCCCTTGACCTTGTCGTAGCGCGCCTTGGCGTCTTTGTCGGCGTCGCTGGTCACGGTTTCCGGGTAGTCCGGCAGGTTGTAGCCCTGGGCCTGCAGTTCTTTGATCGCGGCTTGCAGTTGCGGAACCGAGGCGCTGATGTTCGGCAGCTTGATGATGTTGGCTTCAGGCGTAACGGCCAGGTCGCCCAGTTCGGCGAGGTGGTCGGCTACGGCTTTGTCGCCCAGTTGCTCGGGGAAGCTGGCCAGAATACGTGCTGCAAGAGAGATATCGCGGGTTTCCACGGCGATATCGGCCGAGGCGGTGTAAGCCTCGATGATCGGCAGCAGGGAATAGGTGGCGAGGGCTGGAGCTTCGTCGGTGAAGGTATAGATGATCTTCGAGCGGGTGGGCATATTCGGATTAACTCTCTCTTCTTTGCTAAAGCGTGCGCAGAAACTCGAGGGGCGCCGGGTAAGCGCGTTCGTTCAAAGTCATCCATGAACCGAATGTCGAGATTCTTCGCGGTGATGTTGGGTGCATCAGTAGAGCGTCAAGCAGTCGGACTGCGGTAACAACCCGACCAATCAGGCGGAAAGTCTCGTGCTAGAGAGGCCAGCCGTCGTGACCCTTTGGTCAGCGGGCGGCATTATACATAGGTAGCTGGCAATCTGCCGATGGTTCATATGCAACGATTCTCGTCCATTGGTCTAAAGGTCGCAGGCCGGGGTGGGGCGTAGAGTCGCCGTGAATGCTTGAGATTGGCGCTTTTCCCTTTGCTTTCAGGCTTGTACGAACCGAGATGTGGTCGCGCCCGGAACAGAGGGTTTGCGTGTTGATTTAACTGGGTTACGCTCGAACCAAGCCAGATGTTCAATCCAAACAATGGAGTTCAGCATGGGTTACAAGAAGATTCAGGTTCCAGCCGTCGGCGACAAAATCACCGTCAACGCAGACCATTCTCTCAATGTCCCTGATAACCCGATCATTCCCTTCATCGAAGGTGACGGCATTGGCGTCGACGTCAGCCCTGTGATGATCAAAGTGGTTGATGCTGCCGTAGAGAAAGCCTACGGGGGCAAGCGCAAGATTTCCTGGATGGAGGTTTATGCTGGCGAAAAAGCGACTCAAGTCTATGACCAGGACACCTGGCTGCCCCAGGAAACCCTGGACGCCGTCAAGGATTACGTGGTTTCCATCAAGGGCCCGCTGACCACTCCAGTCGGTGGCGGCATCCGCTCCCTCAACGTCGCCCTGCGCCAACAGCTCGATCTCTATGTCTGCCTGCGCCCGGTGGTGTGGTTCGAGGGCGTGCCGAGCCCGGTGAAAAAGCCCGGCGACGTCGATATGGTGATCTTCCGCGAGAACTCCGAAGACATTTATGCCGGTATCGAATGGAAGGCCGGCTCCCCTGAGGCCACCAAGGTCATCAAATTCCTGAAAGAAGAAATGGGCGTCACCAAGATCCGTTTCGACCAGGACTGCGGCATCGGCATCAAGCCGGTTTCGAAAGAAGGCACCAAGCGTCTGGTGCGCAAGGCCCTGCAATACGTAGTGGACAATGACCGCAAGTCGCTGACCATCGTACACAAGGGCAACATCATGAAATTCACCGAAGGCGCCTTCAAGGACTGGGGTTATGAGGTGGCGAAGGAAGAATTCGGCGCCGAGCTGCTTGATGGCGGCCCATGGATGAAATTCAAGAACCCGAAAACCGGCCGCGAGGTCGTCGTCAAGGACGCCATCGCCGACGCCATGCTCCAGCAGATCCTGCTGCGTCCGGCCGAATACGATGTGATCGCCACCCTCAACCTCAACGGTGACTACCTGTCCGACGCCCTGGCGGCGGAAGTGGGCGGTATCGGTATCGCGCCGGGTGCCAACCTGTCCGACACCGTGGCCATGTTCGAGGCGACCCACGGTACCGCGCCGAAATATGCCGGCAAGGACCAGGTCAACCCGGGTTCGGTGATCCTGTCGGCGGAGATGATGCTGCGCCACCTGGGCTGGACCGAGGCGGCCGACCTGATCATCAAGGGCACCAATGGTGCAATCAAGGCCAAGACCGTGACCTACGACTTCGAACGTCTGATGGAAGGCGCCACGCTGGTGTCGTCTTCGGGCTTCGGTGAAGCGCTGATCAAGCATATGTAAGAAAGACGGCTGCAACGAAACCGCCCGGCTCGAGTGATCGAGCCGGGCGGTTTGTTTTCTGGCAGGTGTTCGGGTTACTTCAGCTGGTCACTGATTGGTGATGAGCGGCAGCAGCAGCCGAGGCGGCATCTTTCGCGGCCTCGACATTGACATTCTGAATTTTTGTGGCATGCAGGCCTTTGGGCCCTTGCACGATCTCGAATTTGACGATTTGCCCGGCTTTCAGGGTTTTGTACCCCTCCATCTCAATGGTGGAGTAGTGGGCAAATAAATCGATGGTCTTACCATCTTCATCATGTCCCATGGGGCCATCGGCGTTGATGAAACCGAACCCCTTGGCATTGTTGAACCATTTCACCTTGCCGACAGCCATGCTCAAATCCCTCTGCAACAGTCTCCATCGCTGGAGTATCATCCAATTCATCCGCAGTCGAATCCGTTAAAAAGATTGACTCCGCGGATCTTTTTTCCCCACTGTGGGTTCTATTGGTTGTAACACCGTTTTCCCGATAGTCAAGGTGACCGGGCAGTCGGAGTTGAAAACGTGTCAAGCCGCCCCCACCACTGTATTTGCACAACTGACGAACCTTTCTTTCCATGCATGCAATCAGCCAGATTCGACTAACATTCAATCAGGATCGCCCGCTTCTCCAAAAGGATCTTCCACAGGAGCACGACGACGATTCGGCAGGCGTTGCTGTTCAGGAAGCAAAGCCTGCGTTACAGGCGCCGCCGATGTACAAGGTGGTTTTGTTCAATGATGACTACACACCGATGGATTTCGTCGTCGAAGTGCTCGAGGTGTTTTTTAACCTGAATCGCGAGCTGGCGACCAAGGTCATGCTGGCCGTCCACACAGAAGGGCGGGCAGTATGTGGAGTGTTTACCCGCGACATCGCCGAGACAAAGGCCATGCAGGTCAACCAGTACGCCAGGGAAAGCCAGCATCCGCTACTCTGTGAAATCGAGAAGGACGGTTAATCGCCGACCACTTGGGTATGAGGTGAAGCTATGTTAAACCGCGAGCTCGAAGTCACCCTCAATCTTGCCTTCAAGGAGGCACGTTCGAAACGTCATGAATTCATGACCGTCGAACACCTGCTGCTGGCCCTATTGGACAATGAGGCTGCCGCCACCGTATTGCGTGCCTGCGGCGCAAACCTCGACAAACTCAAGCACGACCTGCAGGAGTTCATCGACTCCACCACGCCACTGATCCCCGTTCACGACGAGGATCGCGAAACCCAGCCAACCCTGGGCTTCCAGCGTGTGCTGCAACGTGCTGTCTTTCATGTGCAGAGCTCGGGCAAACGCGAAGTGACCGGCGCCAACGTGCTGGTTGCAATCTTCAGTGAGCAAGAGAGTCAGGCGGTGTTCCTGCTGAAACAGCAGAGCGTTGCACGCATTGATGTCGTCAACTATATCGCCCACGGCATTTCCAAAGTGCCGGGGCATGGCGATCACTCTGAAGGTGAACAAGATATGCAGGACGACGAGGGCGGTGAGTCTTCTTCTTCAGGCAATCCGCTGGACGCTTATGCCAGCAATCTTAACGAACTTGCACGCCAGGGCCGGATCGATCCGCTAGTCGGGCGTGAAACGGAAGTTGAGCGTGTCGCGCAGATTCTTGCGCGCCGTCGCAAGAACAATCCGCTGCTGGTGGGCGAGGCGGGCGTGGGTAAAACCGCGATTGCCGAAGGCCTGGCCAAGCGCATTGTCGACAACCAGGTGCCGGACCTGCTGGCCAACAGCGTCGTTTATTCCCTCGATCTGGGCGCTCTACTCGCGGGCACCAAGTATCGCGGTGATTTCGAGAAGCGCTTCAAGGCGCTGCTCAACGAACTGAAAAAACGTCCGCAGGCGATCCTGTTCATCGACGAGATCCACACCATCATTGGTGCGGGTGCTGCGTCCGGTGGCGTCATGGATGCCTCGAACCTGCTCAAACCGCTGCTGTCGTCTGGCGACATTCGCTGCATCGGCTCGACCACGTTCCAGGAATTCCGTGGCATCTTCGAAAAAGACCGTGCCCTGGCGCGTCGCTTCCAGAAGGTCGATGTGGTCGAGCCGTCGGTGGAGGACACCATCGGTATCCTGCGCGGCCTGAAAGGTCGCTTCGAACAGCACCACAACATCGAATACAGCGATGAGTCGCTGCGCGCCGCTGCGGAACTGGCTTCGCGCTACATCAATGACCGGCACATGCCGGACAAGGCCATCGACGTGATCGACGAGGCGGGCGCCTACCAGCGTCTGCAGCCGGTCGAGAAGCGCGTGAAACGCATCGAAGTCCCTGAAGTCGAGGACATCGTGGCGAAAATCGCGCGTATTCCGCCGAAGCATGTCACCAGCTCCGACAAGGAACTGCTGCGTAATCTGGAGCGTGACCTGAAGCTGACGGTGTTCGGACAGGACGCGGCGATCGATTCGCTGTCGACTGCGATCAAGCTGTCCCGTGCCGGTCTGAAGTCGCCCGACAAGCCTGTTGGTTCGTTCCTGTTCGCAGGGCCGACCGGTGTCGGTAAAACCGAAGCCGCGCGTCAATTGGCCAAGGCGCTGGGGATCGAACTGGTTCGCTTCGACATGTCCGAGTACATGGAGCGCCACACCGTATCGCGTTTGATCGGTGCACCTCCGGGTTACGTCGGTTTCGACCAAGGCGGTTTGTTGACCGAAGCGATCACCAAGCAACCGCATTGCGTATTGCTGCTCGATGAAATCGAGAAGGCGCATCCGGAAGTCTTCAATCTGCTGTTGCAGGTGATGGACCACGGTACGCTGACTGACAACAACGGGCGCAAGGCGGACTTCCGCAACGTGATCGTGATCATGACCACCAACGCCGGTGCTGAAACGGCGGCACGTGCTTCGATCGGTTTCACCCATCAGGACCACTCGTCCGATGCGATGGAAGTGATCAAGAAGAGCTTCACGCCGGAATTCCGCAACCGCCTGGATACCATCATTCAATTTGGTCGCCTCAGCCACGAGGTTATCAAAAGCGTGGTGGACAAGTTCCTTACCGAGCTTCAGGCGCAGCTGGAAGACAAGCGGGTGCTTCTGGAAGTCACCGATGCGGCGCGCAGTTGGCTGGCGGCCGGTGGTTACGATTCGGCCATGGGCGCTCGTCCGATGGCGCGTCTGATCCAGGACAAGATCAAGCGTCCGCTGGCGGAGGAGATTCTGTTTGGCGAGCTGGCCGAGCATGGCGGTGTGGTTCACATCGACATCAAGGATGGTGAGTTGACGTTTGACTTCGAGACCACTGCAGAAATGGCCTGATGGCTGGTAAGTGAAAAGGCGCCTTCGGGCGCCTTTTTATTGTCTGTTTGTTTGGTGTGAATATCCGTTGTTGCGGTAACGGCTTCTTAGGGTTCCGCCCTTACGGCGGGTCACTTTTGGCAAACGCGGTGCGTGTCAAGGCACCTGTCGCCTTGTTCCAATCGTTGTTAGCCAGTTGAGCCCTTAAAGTCAGGGCGCTCTGGGTTTAAATACACCGCATCAGCTAGTTTCCAGTTGCGTGTCCGAGTGCTCCAACGGCTCGGATTAGCTTTCCTGGCATCCTCATAAAGCGCTGCTCTTGCTTGTAATAGCATCGTCGCTTTGCCTTCGTGCCTCTCGTTTGGCGTCACGTATTTCAAAGCGCTATGGCGATGATCTTCGTTGTACCACTCGATGAATTTCTGCACCCAAAGCCTCGCATCAATGACCGTATCAAATGGTTGATCCGGCCAGAGCGGGCAGTACTTTGCAGTGCGGAAAAGTGCCTCTGCATATGCGTTATCGTTACTTACCCTTGGCCGGCTAAAAGAAGGCTCGACGCCAAGTGCAACCATGCTTTCACGCAGCAAAGAACCTCTCATCACGTGTCCGTTATCCGAGTGCAGCACCAGCGGGCGACCCGCTGTATGTTCACGTAAGCATCCCTTTCTAAGCAGCTCGCATGCGTGTTCGGCGCATTCCACTTCGTGCACTTCATTGGCGACCAGTTTGCGGCTGTAGACATCCTTGACCATGTACCAGTAGAAAAATCGACCTCTGACGGTGCTTGGCAACCAAGTGATATCCCAGCACCACACCTGGTTGGGGCCATCGGCACAATGCGTCGTCAGCACCCTACGTTTCGGGGCTTTGGTTCGGCCGCGACGCACGTTTTGATGAGCCGCTTTTAACACTCGGTAAAACGTCGATTCCGAAGCCAGATAGATGCCTTCATCGGCCAGTTTGGGGACGATCTGGTGCGGAGTAAGGCTGGCGTAGCCAGCCTGATTGGCAGCATCAAGTACCGCTTGGCATTCCGACTCACTGAGCTTGTTAGCCGGAGCTGCCCGTTTAGCCAGCAGTCGCCCATCACAGTCAGCATATCGCCAGCGCTGGACTGTACGCAGGCTCAACCCCAACTCATTGCAGGCTCGATATCGACGAGCGCCGCTCTGCACTGCGTCTGCAATCAACTTCATGGCTTGCGTACGATCAGCGGCGTTAATCAGTCTTCCTTGTCCTTGCCCCAGATCGCATTGGCTTTTTTTCTGAGCTCCAGCAAGGCCACCGCCTCCGCACGTCCGGCATCTGACTGGATCAATTGACGCTCGAGTATTTTGATACGCCGTTGCTCGGCCGTTTTAGAGGTTCGAGAGTTGAGATCAACGACCGGATTGGCGTTTTGACAGGCCAGTCTCCACTGCTGAATTTGCTCAGGGTAAATGCCCTTTATTCGGCAATACTGAGAAATTTCCACCTCGCTCAACGGCGCGGTTTCCATAACAGCATTGAATTTATCGGCGCTAGACCATTGGTCACTGGTTTTGCCGTTTCCTGGAACGATCAAGCCTTTGTCTCTGGCCATTTGTCTCCAGTTTCGCAGCGACTGTGGCGTGAGATTGAGTGCAACGGCAAGTTCTGCCACTGACCGATTAAAGGGCGGCATCATTTGCAAAACGACCCAGTCTTTGAAGTCGCTGTCGTAGCGCTTGCCTAAATTGGACATTGTTATGCACCTTCACCCTCTTGAATGAACGAGTCAATCAACAAGGGCGACAGGTAGCCTGACACAGAGGG
>NZ_JBQEQB010000022.1:0-137730 GCF_052046055.1 Pseudomonas sp. 22082 | reverse complement strand
TCGTCAAGATTAAATTCCGAAACCCCAATTGCGAAAGCAGTTGGGGTTTTGTTTTGTCCGCAGGAAAGTGCCTGGAGGAAGCTGAAGCTCCAACCGTCACGATCGCAACCATTGGGGAAATCCCTCTGAAATGACCGCCCGGTTTTTGGTATGGTGCAGCTCGTTTTTTAACGGACTGATGTCACGCCTAAGGATCGGCGCTCATTTTTTTGTCAAAGAGTGGCTGCAGAAATGCCCGAACCCATCCCAATCAAAGATCACGAAAAAGAGACGCGGCTGGTCAACAAACGCCTGATCGCCTGTGCCTTGTTCGTCTTCGCCATTAGTTGCGCCTTGGTTGTGCGCCTGTACATCCTGCAAGTCGTCGAGTTCGACTATCACTCGACCATCTCCGAGAACAATCGCGTCCATGTACTGCCGATACCGCCGACACGCGGCCTGATCTACGATCGCAACGGTGTGTTGCTGGCCGACAACCGTCCCAGCTACAACCTGACGATCACAAGAGAGCGCGCGACTGACGTCAACCAGGAACTGGATGAAGTCATCAACCTTCTGCACCTGCCCGCCGAAGACCGCGCAGTCTTCGACAAGGCCATGAAGCAGTCGCGTCACCCGTTTACACCAGTGACGCTGTTCTACGAGCTGACCGAAGAACAGATCGCCGTGCTGGCAGTCAACGAGTTCCGCCTGCCGGGTCTGGATGTCGAGCCGCAATTCGTTCGTAACTATCCATTGGGCGCACACTTCGCACACTCGATCGGCTATGTCGGCCGTATCAACGAAAAAGAATCCAAGACCCTCGATTCTGTCGAATACCGTGGCACCCAATCCATCGGCAAGACCGGTATCGAACGCTTCTACGAGCCGCAACTGCACGGCCACGTCGGTTACGAGGAAGTTGAGACCAATGCTCAGGGCCGCGTACTGCGCGTGCTGAAACACACCGATCCGATACCAGGCAAAAACATTGTTCTGAGTCTCGACGTTAAACTCCAGGAAGCCGCCGAAGCCGCACTGGGCGACCGTCGCGGCTCGGTGGTTGCGCTGGACCCATCGACCGGCGAAGTGCTGGCCATGGTCAGCAACCCGAGCTTCGACCCCAATCTGTTCGTGACCGGTATCAGCTCCAAGGAATACTCCGCGCTGCGTGACTCCATTGACCGCCCGCTGTTCAACCGCGTGTTGCGCGGCCTGTACGCGCCCGGTTCGACGATCAAGCCAGAGGTGGCGATTGCCGGGCTCGACGCCGGCGTGGTCACGCCTCAGACCCGCGTCTTCGATCCGGGTTACTACCAACTGCCTGATTTCGATCACAAGTACCGCAACTGGAACCACAGCGGCGACGGCTGGGTGGACATGGACGCCGCGATCATGCGCTCCAACGACACCTACTTCTACGACCTGGCGCACAAGCTCGGCATCGATCGCCTGCACGACTACATGACGATGTTCGGCCTCGGCGAGAAAGTCTCGCTCGACATGTTCGAGGAGTCACCCGGCCTGATGCCGTCCCAAGCCTGGAAACGTGCAACTCGTCGTCAGGCCTGGTTCCCTGGCGAGACTGTGATTCTCGGTATCGGCCAGGGCTACATGCAAGTCACGCCACTGCAACTGGCCCAGGCCACTGCGTTGATCGCCAACAAGGGCGTCTGGAACCGTCCGCATCTGGCCAAGACCGTCGACGGTGTAGCACCGGTGGACGAACACCCGATGCCGAATATCCTGCTAAAGGATCCCCGTGACTGGGAACAGGTCAATCATGGCATGCAGATGGTGATGCACGACGCCCGAGGCATTGCCCGTGCGGCGGCGGCCGGTGCGCAATACCGCATCGCCGGCAAGAGTGGTACGGCGCAGGTGGTGGCGATCAAGCAGGGCGAACGCTACAACCGCGAGAAAACCCTTGAGCGCCATCGCGACAACGCCTTGTTCGTCGGCTTTGCTCCGGCCGAGCATCCGAAGATCGTGATTTCGGTGATGATCGAAAACGGCGAGGCCGGTGGCCGCGTCGCAGGTCCCGTAGTGCGGCAGATCATGGACGCCTGGCTACTCGACCAGGACGGTCACCTCAAGCCGCAATACGCGGCGCCGACCAAAGCGCCGGGCGATCCCCACGTGTAATCCGTCACAGCTTCACAGCACAGGCTCACGCAAGCTGAGCATGTGCTGGAAGCTGTCGAGGAACACCGTTTCCGCCTGAGTCATCTTCTGTTCGCGATTCCACAGCAGCTGGATATCGAAATCGACCACTCCGTCTTTCGGCGGCAAGCGCCATAGCAAGCCCTGTTCGACATCCCGCCGAACCAGGTGAATCGGCAGACAGCCAATCCCGAAGCCTGCGCAGATCAGACGGTAAATCTCTTCGAAACTGGTGGAGGATGCGACGATCTTGCCGGTAAAGCCCTGTTGATCACGAAACAGCGTCAACGGCGAAAGATTGCCGCCGAGCTGATCACTGGTGAAGCTGACAAAGTTTTCTGCCGCGAGTTGCTCCAGCGTCAGATTCTGCTGCCCGAACAGCCGGTGCCGCTGTCCGCAAAAGTACGCATAGCGCTCACGAAACAAAACCCGTTGTTCCAGCCTCGGCTGCGGTAGACGACACAATCCGACACCTACCGTAGCGGTCTTTTGCAGCAATGAACTGATGATGTTCGAGCTGCCCATCACCTCGACTTCCAGCTCGATTTTCGGGTGAGTTTCGTGGAAATCCGCAAGAAACTCGTCGTAATGCCGCGCCTGCACGCCACTGACGGTGAGGATGCGGATCTTGCCGACAACGTCGTCATGGCGGTTCTCGACCACCGTGCCCAAACGGGAAATATCGCCGTAGATATCCGCCGCAATCCGCAGGACTTCTTCCCCGGTTTCCGTCAGATCAAAGCGCCTTCCACTGCGCGCAATCAACACACAATCCAGTTGTTCTTCGAGACGTTTCAACGCCTGGCTGACTGCCGACTGGGTGATGTGCAAGCGGGCAGCGGCACGGCTCATGCTGCCTTCCTGCCCGATCACCAGATACGTGCGGAGCAGGTTCCAGTCCAGCCGGTCATTGAGAAAACGTCGGCCAATCCAAGGATTTGCGGAGGAAGTCATGTAGTAGCCACGCTAATAGTAAAGATAAGTTTTTGAAAATTGACTAATCCTTTCACGGAAGCGATAAAGCCCACAAGCGCCACAGAGCGCGACTGTCAGCCGCCTCGACACCTGCCCAAAACTATAAATACACAGGGTTCTTGCATGCACACCACCGCTCAGCCGCGTCGCGCCGCGGCCGCTGCCTTCATTGGCACGACCATCGAGTTCTACGATTTCTACATCTACGCCACCGCCGCCGCACTGGTGCTCGGCCAAGTGTTCTTTCCCAGCAGCGACCCGGTGACCAGCACCCTCGCCGCGTTCGGCAGTTTTGCTGTCGGCTTCATCGCCCGCCCGATGGCCGGGATGGTGTTCGGTCATTTGGGCGATCGTCTCGGTCGCAAGAAAATGCTGCTGGTGACCATGGCGTTGATGGGCTTGGCCACGGCGGGTATCGGTCTGTTGCCGAGCTACGCCAGCGTCGGTATCTGGGCGCCCATCGGACTGATCGTGTTGCGCCTGATTCAGGGCATTTCCGTCGGCGGCGAGTGGGGCGGGGCAGTGTTGATGGCCAGTGAGCACGCCCCGGCCAAGCGTAAAACCTTCTATGCCTCCTTTGCACAACTCGGCAGCCCGGCGGGTTTGCTGCTGGCGTTGATCGCGTTTCGACTGGTGACGTCGCTGTCGCCGGAAGACTTCCTCGCCTGGGGCTGGCGTCTGCCGTTTCTCGCCAGCGGCGTGCTGATGATGGTCGGCCTGATGATCCGCTCCGGGGTGCATGAATCGCCGGAATTCGCCAAGGCCAAGGACAACAACGAAACCGCTAAATACCCGGTGAAAGACGTGATCCGTCAGTGCTGGCGGCAGATCCTGTTCGCCGCCGCCGCAGTCACCATCGGCTCGGCCGGGTTCTTCTTCACCAACACCTTCATGATCACCTACGTCACCCAATATCAGGGCATTCCGCGCGCGACCATTCTCGACTGCCTGTTCCTGGTGACAGTCATTCAACTGCTGTCGCAACCGTTATCGGCACTGCTCGCCGAGCGCATCGGCGAAGGCCGATTCCTGATGTTGGTGGCGTTGCTGTGCATGGGCACGCCGTACCCGATGTTCCTGCTGGTCGGCACTCAAAACATTCTGTTGATGACCCTCGGCATCGCTGTCGCGGTGGTGATTCTCTCGGCCTTGTACGCGGTGATCGCCGGGTACATGACTCAGGCCTTCCCGGTGCATCTGCGCTATTCGGGCATCTCCATCGCTTACCAACTGAGCTGTGCAGTGGCCGGCGGCACGACGCCGCTCATCGGCACGCTGCTGGCCAGCAAGTTCTCCGGACAGTGGCTGCCATTGGCGGTGTTCTTCACGCTGCTGTCGGCCCTGTCTCTGATCGGTGTCTGCGGCCTCGCGCGCTTGCGGGCCAACCCGGTCGTCCTTCATACCAACAAAGAGGTGTATTCGTGAGTAAGCCCGCCCACATTGACCCGATCGAATGGCAAGCCCGTTGCGAGCTCGCGGCGTTGTACCGATTGATCGCGCACTTTCGCATGACCGACCTGATCGACACCCACATCACCCTGCGGATTCCGGGGCCTGAGCATCATTTCCTGATCAACCGCTACGGCGTGATTTTCGACCGCATGCGCGCCTCCGATCTGGTGCGCATCGATCAGGACGGGCGCATCGTCGACCCTGAATACGCCGGGCATCGGGTCAACGCCGCCGGCTTCGTGATCCACTCGGCGATCCACATGGCGCGGCCGGATCTGAACTGCGTGATTCACACCCACACCGCCGCCGGCATGGCTGTCGCCGCGCAGAAACAAGGCCTGCTGCCGATCAGTCAACACGCGTTGAAGTTCTACGGAAAACTTGCTTACCACACCTACGAAGGTATCGCTCTGTCGCTGGACGAGCGCGATCGGTTGATCGCCGACCTCGGCCCGCACCGGGCGATGATCCTGCGCAATCACGGCCTGCTGGTCGGCGGTTCGAGCGTGGCCCAGGCATTCCAGGAGATCCACTTTCTGGAGCGCGCCTGCCAGGCTCAAGTGCAAGCACTGGCCGGCGGTTGCGAGCTGCATTTCCCGTCGCCGGAAGTCTGTGCCCACACCGCCGAACAGTTCGACCGCGATGAGCAGGACAACATCATCGACCTGGCCTGGGAGGCCGCATTGACCCTGATCGAATCCCAGCGCGAGTCCTATCTGTCATGAACACCGTTGCACTGATGTCCCGCGATACGCTGTTGCTCAAACAATTGCAGGAAGCCTTTGCCCGCCGTGCGCCGCAGCTTTCGGCGGTGCTGGCCGACGATCCCCGGGCGGCGAATGCGCAGATCGCGGCGTGCTGGTTTCCGCTGCCGGATAGCCTCGCCGCGTTGCCTAATCTGCAAGTGATTCACTCGGTCGCCGCCGGCATTGATCACCTGGAGCACGATCCGTCGTGCCCGGATTTGCCAGTGTGCAGGGTGGTTGATCCCGGCCATCGCCAAGGCATGACCGAGTATGTGCGCTGGGCGGTGATTCACTTTCATCGCGGCTTCGCAAGTGCTGGAGCAACAACGCCAACAGCATTGGGAGCGACCGCTGCAACGCCCGGCCCGTGAGTTTCGGATCGGTGTGATGGGGCTCGGCTCGCTCGGCAGCGCGATTGCCCAAGACCTGGCCAGTGCCGGTTATGACGTGCGTGGCTGGGCGCGCAGCAGCAAGGATTTACCGGGCGTGCAGACCTTTGCCGGCACCGGTGCCTTCCACCCGTTCCTCGACGGCGTGGAGTTGCTGATCAATCTGTTGCCGCTCACCCACGAGACGCGCGGCATCCTCAATCGCGAGACGTTTGAACGGATGGCCAACGGCGCGGCGCTGGTCAACGTCGGGCGCGGCGGGCATCTGAACATCGACGATCTGCAACAGGCACTGGCCCGTGGAAAACTGCGCGGTGCATTGCTGGATGTCTTCGAGCAGGAACCGCTGCCCGCCGAGCATTCGCTGTGGAAAACTCCGGGTGTAACCGTCACCCCGCACATGGCTTCGGCGGCTTCGCACGACTGCATCGCCGAGCAGATCGCCGAGAACTTTCGCCGTTTGAACGTCGGCGAACCGCTGCTCAACAGCGCGGATCGACTGCTCGGTTATTGATCCGCCAGACAGGCCTGTAAACGCTCGATGAACAGCGTCTCGGCGCGACTCATGCGCTGGTCGCGGTTCCACAGCAGATGAATGTCGACATCGGCAATACCCTCGTGGGGCGGCAGGCGCCAGAGCAATCCGGCCTCGACGTCCGCTGCCACCACGTGCTCCGGCAGGCAACCGATACCGAACCCGGCGATCACCAGTCGCCGTACTTCTTCCAGGCTCGGCGATGACGCAACGATGCGTCCGCTGAAGCCCTGTTGATCGCGAAAAATCGTCAGCGGCGAGAGCATGCCGCCAATCTGGTCGCTGGTGAAACTGACGAAATTCTCACGCTGCAAATCGCCTTCGCCGATGTCCTGTCGGCCAAACAGTGCATGGTGTTTGCCACAGAAGAACGCATAGCGTTGACGCAGAAACAGACGCTGTTCCAGACGCGGTTGCGGGCGGCGATTGAGGCTAAGGCCGAGCGTCGCGGTTTTCTCCTGAAGCGCGCTGACGATGTCCGAACTGCGCATCACATCGACCTCCAGATCCACCCGTGGATACTGCCGATGAAAGTCAGCGAGGAAGTCATCGAAGCGCTCAGAAAAGATCCGGCTGATGATCAGCAACCGCACCTTGCCGATCACCTCGTCGGCCGGTTGCTCCAGCAGGCTGCTGACCTGGGACATTTGCCCGTAGATCTCGCCGGCCAGTTCGAAGATCTGCTCGCCGACTTCGGTGAGGGCAAAGCGTGGGCCGCGCCGGGCGATTAGCTGGCGACCCAGTTGCTCCTCCAGACGCTTGAGTGCCTGGCTCACCGCCGGTTGAGTCAGGTGCAGACGCGCGGCGGCGCGGCTGATGCTCAGCTCCTGGCCGATCACCCGGAAGGTGCGCAAAAGGTTCCAGTCCAGGCGGTCGTTGAGCAGGCGTTGGACATCGCGTTCGGCCATGGCGACTCTCGATTATAAGGTGAGGTAATACTCGGAATAATAAATAGAAAATTGACTAATCATAGCCCCGGGACGATAAATCACCCCACGACAGGCGCCGCCAGAGCGCCTTGGATTTACGTTTTCCTCCTGCCAAAAAAACAATCAAAGGAGCCCGACCCCATGAAGCCCCACGCTTCGAACCAGCCGCGCCGTGCGGCGGCCGCAGCCTTCATCGGCACCATGATCGAGTGGTACGACTTTTACATCTACGCCACCGCCGCCGCGCTGGTGTTCGGTGCGCTGTTCTTTCCCTCCGACGATCCGCTGTTCAGCACCATGGCCGCGTTCGGCACCTTCGCCGTGGGCTTCTTCGCCCGGCCGTTGGGCGGGATCATTTTCGGTCATATCGGCGACCGTATCGGCCGCAAGAAATCACTGATCATCACGCTGTTGATGATGGGCGTGGTCACGGTGTGCATCGGTCTGCTGCCGACCTACGCGCAGATCGGCGCGGCAGCGCCGGTGCTGCTGATTCTGTTGCGCATCGTCCAGGGCATTGCCGTCGGTGGCGAGTGGGGCGGGGCGGTGTTGATGGCCGGCGAGCATGCGCCGAAGGGGCGGCGCAATTTCTTCGCCTCGTTCGCGCAACTGGGCAGTCCGGCGGGTCTGATCCTGTCGCTGCTGGCCTTCAGTGCCGTGACCCGTTTGCCGGAAGAAGACCTGATGAGCTGGGGCTGGCGTCTGCCGTTCCTCGCCAGTGCGCTGTTGCTGTTGGTGGGCCTGGCGATTCGTCTGGGCGTGAATGAGTCACCGGAATTCCTCGCTAGCCGCGAGCAGGCCAGCAAGCAAATCAAGAAAGAGCAGGCGCCGGTGATGGAAGTCCTGCGCACCGCGTGGCGCCCACTGTTGCTGTGCATCGGCGCCAACACGCTGGGCATCGCAGGGGTGTATTTCACCAACACTTTCATGATCGCCTACACCACTCAGCAACTGGCGCTGCCACGTTCGCTGATTCTCGAATGCCTGTTTTTCGTCGCGATCATTCAGTTCTGCATCCAGCCGCTGGCCGCGTGGACGGCGGAGAAGATCGGTGCGACACGTTTCCTGTGCCTGGTGTCTCTGCTGGCGATGGCCTCGCCGTATCCGATGTTCGTGCTGGTCAGTTCGGCCCAGGCGCCGCTGATTATCCTCGGCATCGCGCTGGCGGTGGTGTGCATGGCCTCGTTCTATGCGGTGATCGCCGGTTACGTCAGCGGCATGTTCGAGACCCGCGTGCGCTACACCGCGATCTCGTTGGCCTATCAGATTTGCGGCGCGGTGGCCGGTGGGTTGACGCCGCTGATCGGCACGATGCTCGCGCACAAGTTCACCGGGCAGTGGTGGCCGATGGCGGTGTTCTACAGCCTGATCGCCGGCATTTCGCTGGTGTGCGTGCTGTCCCTCGCCCGTCGTCACGCCAGCGCCCATCGCGCGGAACTGGCCCGTGCCTGACCCGGAATTTCAGGAGAACCTCATGTTGAAAATCAATGGCCAACGCCTGTGGGCGAGCCTGATGGCCATGGCCGAAATCGGTGCCACAGCCCGAGGCGGCAGCTGCCGTCTGGCATTGAGCGACGAAGACAAGGCCGGTCGCGAACTGTTCGCCCACTGGTGCCGCGAAGCCGGCATGACTCTGAGCGTGGACGCCATCGGCAACCTGTTCGCCCGTCGCGCCGGCACCGATCCGGACGCCGCGCCGGTCATGATGGGCAGCCACCTCGACACCCAGCCCGAAGGCGGGCGTTTCGACGGCGTCTACGGCGTACTCGCCGGGCTGGAAGTGGTGCGTTGCCTCAACGACCTGAACATCCAGACCCGCAAACCGCTGGAAGTGGCAGTGTGGACCAACGAAGAAGGCGCACGCTTCACCCCGGCCATGTTCGGCTCGGCGGTGTTCACCGGGATCATGGATCTGAACGCCGCGCTGGCGGTGCGTGATGTCGATGGCATCAGCGTTGCAGAAGCTTTGCAGCGTACCGGTTACGCCGGTGATCGCCCGTTGGGAGGCGCGGTGGACGCGTATTTTGAAGCGCACATCGAACAAGGCCCGATCCTCGAGGACAACGCCAAAAGCATCGGCGTGGTCACGGGCGGTCAGGCGATCCGCTGGCTGGACGTGCGCGTGGAAGGCATGGCCGCCCACGCCGGCACCACGCCGATGCCGCTGCGTAAAGACGCGCTGTACGGGGTGGCGCGGATGATTCAGGCCATCGAAGGTCTGGCCACGGATTTTGCCCCGGAAGGCCTGACCACGGTCGGCGAGTTGAGTATCAACAAGTCCTCGCGCAACACCATTCCGGGGCTGGTGAATTTCACCGTCGATCTGCGTCATCACCGCGACGACGCCATTGCCACCATGGAGCAACAAGTCCGCGCCCGCCTGCAGGCGATCGCCGATGGGCGAGGTCTGAATCTGACGATCACCCCGCACTGGATCAGCCCGGCCACACCGTTCGACGCCGAATGCGTGGCGGCGGTGCAAGAAGCGGTAGATGCGCTGGGCTACGCTCAGCAGTCGATTGTCAGCGGCGCCGGGCATGACGCGATTCATCTTGCACGCTACTGCCCGACGGCGATGGTGTTCATCCCGTGCGTTGGCGGCTTGAGCCACAACGAAGCCGAGGACGTGTTGCCCGAAGATGTGAAGCAGGGCACCGATGTATTGCTCAACGCCGTGCTGGCTCGCGCCGGTCGAGCTGAATAAACGCAATCTCTGTGGGAGCAAGCCCGCTCCCACAGTTGACGGCGCCGGATTCAAGATATTCGTTAACTGACAGGTATCACTATGCGCAGTTTTTTCCACCCCGAACAATTGCTCCACCATCCACGCAGCTATTACTCGCGGGGGCAGATGCGCACGCCGCAGGAAGTCCCCGAGCGTGCGCAACGTCTGGTGCAGGCCGCCCACGGTTTGGGTTTCAGTGTCGAGCAGCCGATCGATGCCGGCCTCGCACCGTTGCTGGCGGTACACGGTGCGCCGTATCTGACGTTCCTTCAGGAAGCGCATGCACGCTGGAAGGAAATCCCCGAAGACTGGGGCGATGAAGTGATGTCGAACATCTTCGTCCGCGAGCCCAACGCCTTGCGTGGGATCCTCGCTCAGGCGGCGTGCTATCTGGCGGACGGCAGTTGCCCGGTCGGCGAGCAGACCTGGCGTTCCGCCTACTGGTCGGCGCAAAGCGCAATGGCCGGGGCTCAGGCGCTGATCGACGGTGAGCCCGCAGCCTACGCCTTGTGCCGTCCGCCGGGGCACCATGCCCGGGCAGAAGCAGCGGGCGGTTTCTGCTACGTGAACAACGCAGCGGTGGCGGCGCAAGTGCTGCGCGACAAGTTTGAAAAAGTCGCCGTGCTCGACACCGACATGCACCACGGTCAGGGCATCCAGGAGATTTTTTACGACCGCGATGACGTGCTTTACGTTTCGGTGCATGGCGATCCGACCAACTTCTATCCGGGCGTCGCCGGGTTCGCCGACGAACGCGGCAGCGGCGCGGGGGAGGGCTTCAATCTCAACCTGCCGATGGCCCATGGTTCAAGCGAAGCGGATTTTCTCGGGCAACTGGACGTCGCATTGAACGCGGTGCGCGAGTTCGGCGCCGAGGTGCTGGTGCTGTCGCTGGGTTTCGATATCTATGAGCTGGACCCACAAAGCAAAGTCGCCGTGACTCGTGAGGGCTTTACGGTACTGGGTGAGCGGATCCGCAGCCTGGGCCTGCCATGCCTGATCGTGCAGGAGGGCGGTTATCACCTGGAAAGTCTCGAAGACAATGCCCGAGCGTTTTTCGTGAATGGCGAGGTGTGGCAACGCTGAGGCACTCCACCTGCCGTAGCGCCGGTGGTGCTTGCCATCGCCCTGAAGCCATCGCGAGCAAGCCCGCTCCCACATTTGAAATGCGGTTCAAATGTGGGAGCGGGCTTGCCCGCGAAGAGGCCCTCGAAACAGTTACAAAAGTCAGGCCCCGGGTACCGGACAGCTCATGTCACCTTCCTCACACTTCAAATACTGCTTGAGCGCCTCGGTTCGCGTCTTTGTCACTGAGGTGATGCAATTGTTGTAGATCAACGGATAAACACTCCCGCCTGCCACCCCGGATGCCGAAAACTTGCACTCGGCATCGCGAAAGCCGATCCATGCCCGTTGCGCGCTCACCAGCATTTTTTTGCCCTCAGGGTTGTCCTTCAAACGGGCGGTGATCTGTTGATAAACCGCGTTCAACTCTTTGTCCGCTGCCTTGTTTTCCTGCGCGGCGCACTGATTCATCGTCGCCTGATCGCTGGCATTGGCGCAGTCCACGGCGGCGTGGACGACGGAAGTGAAAAGAAAGGGTGTCAGGGCCAGAAGCAGGCGTGGGGACATGAGTCATCTCGCTTTGATGAATGAACTTGCCGGGCAGTTTAGCGGCTTCGTCGCGCTAACAAGGTGTGCGATGTCTGGATGCGTTGAGCAACCGTTCGGCAGTCGCGGCAATTTCCTCTCCGTCATGCAGTTTTTCCAGCCACGCGGACGGGATTCCCTGCACGCCGTAATGGGCACCGGCCAACTGACCGACGATGGCGGCCGTGGTGTCCGCGTCATCGCCCAGATTCGCCGCCTGCAGGATGGCTGCGGAAAAACTGTCGGTATGCTGGAAGCACCATAGCGCCGCTTCCAGGGATTCGACGCAGTAGCCGCTGCCGCGAATGTCGCGCTCGGTCTTGTGCAGGTAGTTACCCCGGGCAATCGCCGCCACCTTGGGCTGGTTGAAGGATGTTTGCGGCAGAGTGCGCAGTTGCGCTTTCGATGCGCCTTCCAGGGCCTTGCAGAGCAGTTCGGCAAACAACTGGCAACATTCGATGGCCTCGGGCGCCGCGTGTGTGGTGCGTGAACTGTCGGCGGCGAATCGCCTGATTTGCCGGGCATCGGGGAAATAAAACAGAACCACGGGCACCAGTCGCATCAACGAGCCATTGCCGGCGCTATCGGGATCGGTGGAGCCGGCAAACGGCTCTCCGGTGTGTTGATAGCGATCCAGCGCCTGGCTCACGGTCATGCCAATGTCGAAGCATTCGCCGGTCGAGCTCAGATAACCCCATTGCCACCAGTTCAGATAGCGGCCCATCTGATCAGCGGCATCGAATGCGTTTTTGTTCAGCAGACTCTCCGCCAGGCACAACGCCATCGAGGTGTCGTCGGTCCATTGTCCGGGCTTCAAGTGAAAAGGCCCGCCACCGACCATGTCGGTCAGGCGGCGGAAGCTGCCGCGAGGCTGGAATTCGACGGTGGTTCCCACGGCATCGCCGCAGGCCAGGCCGAGCAGGGCGCCACGGTAACGTTCGGGGAGGGAGGGCTGCATGATGACGTCCTTGTGTCGTTCAATTCGCTGGGAACGTTAGCAGTTTCGCCGCGCCGATCCGTGCGCATTCTGACGAACCGGTGATCCAAAATACTGCCGGATATTTCAATCAGACCCGACCGTTGCACTGGATTGATACAACTTCGGATTGGACATGTGGTCATACAAGCCTACTGTTCAAAACAGGAGGTGACGTATGAAACCAGTACCCAACAGCTTTGAACGCAAGATCATGCTCAGGTCGCCGCGCTCCCATGTCTGGCGCGCCCTGGTCGATGCCGAGGCGTTCGGCCAGTGGTTCGGCGTTGCGCTGGAGGGCCGGCGGTTTATCGCGGGCGAATGGACGCAAGGGCAGGTCACATACCCCGGTTATGAACATGTGTTGTGGAACGTGCTGGTGGAGCGGGTCGAGCCGCAGCAGTTGTTCTCCTTCCGTTGGCACCCCTACGCGGTGAACCCGAAAATCGACTACTCCCAGGAACCGACCACGCTGGTCAGATTCGAATTGCAGGACTACGAGAACGGTACGTTGCTGAAAGTCTCCGAATCCGGTTTCGCGCACATTCCCGACGTGCGCCAGAAAGAGGCGTATTACATGGACAGCCGGGGCTGGGAGGAACAGTTGAGTCGACTTGAACACTTCCTCGCGGAGAGCGAACGGGCCCGCGAGCGTGAAGGTGGCTGATCTCGGCCTGTTCACGCCGTGGCTGGAACGCTGGGCGCTGGTGCCGGACGGCGAGCCGGTCATCACCCCGGGCAGCCGCCTGTTGCCGGTGCGTCAGGGCGATGTGCCGGCAATGCTGAAAGTCGCGGTGGACGACGAGGAAAAGTACGGCAACCTGCTGATGACCTGGTGGGACGGCGATGGCGCCGCCCGGGTGCTCGCTCATTACGAGGAAGGCCTGTTGCTGGAGCGGGCCATGGGCCAGCGTTCGCTGATGCACATGGCGCTCAACGGCGAAGACGACGAAGCCACACGGATCATGTGTCGAGCGCTGGCGCACCTGCACGCACCGCGACCAACGCCGCCACCCCCGTTGGTGGAACTGGCGCCGTGGTTCGCATCATTAAGAATGGCCGCGACCCGATACGTCGGCCAATACGCCGAATGCCTGCAAACCGCCCAGACCTTGCTCGCCGAGCCGCAGGACGTAGTGGTGCTGCACGGCGACATGCACCACGACAACGTCCTCGATTTCGGCCCACGGGGCTGGCTGGCCATCGACCCCAAGCGGGTGCGGGGCGAGCGCGGTTACGACTACGCCAACCTGATCTGCAACCCGGAACTGCCGACGGCCACCGATCCGGAGCGCTTTCGGCACCAAGTCAATGTGATCTGCGAAGCAGCGGCAATTGAACGCAAGCGCCTGCTGCAATGGGTACTGGCCTTCGCCGGACTGTCTGCCGCGTGGTTCATGGAAGATGACGAGCCAAAAGCCGCCAACGGACAGCTGAAAGTCGCACGACTGGCGGCTTCCGCGCTCAATGCCTGACACGCCTAAGGGTTTTCGGAAGGCGCGCTATGGCGAATGTCTTACACGCGCTGGTAGCTTTTTCGACTATTGCCGATTGGATCCAGAGCGTAATCTAGCCTCATCAACTGAAGCACAGGGAGTGTTTCAGGATCACGGATGATCGACCATTAGCAAGGATCGCTGCCGACAGGGAGTCGATAATGGTCTTGGGAAAAACCCGCTTCGGCGGGTTTTTTTTCGTCTGCAGAAAAGTGCCGTGCTCAAACAGAAACACCGCCGATCTGGCGGTGTTTCTGCATCTGCAGGTCTTACGAGGCGATCAACTGGCGCAACACGTAATGCAGAATCCCGCCGGACTTGAAGTACTCCACCTCGTTCAAGGTGTCGATGCGGCACAGCACTTCGATTTTCTCCTGCCGTCCGTCTTCACGGGTGATGACCAGGGTCAGGTTCATCCGTGGCGTCAGCTCGACACCGCTCAGGCCCTGGATATCCAGGGTTTCCTTGCCGGTGAGGTTCAGGCTCTTGCGGTTCTGATCCAGTTTGAACTGCAACGGCAGCACGCCCATGCCCACCAGGTTGGAACGGTGGATGCGCTCGAAGCTTTCGGCGATCACCGCTTTCACGCCCAGCAGATTGGTGCCCTTGGCCGCCCAGTCGCGGCTGGAACCGGTGCCGTATTCTTGCCCGGCAATCACTACCAGCGGCGTGCCTGAGGCCTGATAACGCATGGCCGCGTCGTAGATCGCCAGTTTCTCGCCGGTCGGAATGTAGATCGTGTTGCCGCCTTCTTCGCCGCCGAGCATTTCGTTGCGGATACGGATATTGGCAAACGTGCCGCGCATCATCACTTCGTGGTTGCCCCGGCGCGAGCCGTAGGAGTTGAAGTCCCGTGGCTCGACGCCTTGCTCGCGCAGGTAACGTCCGGCCGGGCTGTCGACCTTGATGTTGCCGGCGGGGGAGATGTGGTCGGTGGTCACCGAATCGCCCAGCAACGCCAGCACTCGCGCGCCTTGCACGTCAGCGATCACCGGCAATGGCCCGGCAATGTCATCGAAGAACGGCGGGTGCTGGATGTAAGTCGAATCCGCCTGCCAGACGTAGGTCGCGGCTTGCGGCACTTCGATGGCTTGCCACTGTTCGTCACCGGCGAACACCTCGGCGTATTCCTTGTGGAACATCGCCGTATTGACCTGATTCACCGCGTCGGCGATTTCCTTGCTGCTCGGCCAGATGTCTCGCAGGTAAACCGGATTGCCCTGCTGGTCGTTACCCAGCGGCTCGCTGCTGATGTCGGTGCGCACAGTGCCGGCCAGGGCGTAGGCGACCACCAGTGGCGGCGAGGCCAGCCAGTTGGTTTTCACCAGCGGATGCACCCGGCCTTCAAAGTTGCGGTTGCCGGACAGCACCGAAGCCACGGTCAGGTCGGCTTTCTGGATGGCTTTTTCGATCGGTTCAGGCAGCGGTCCGGAGTTGCCGATGCAAGTGGTGCAGCCGTAACCCACCAGTGAAAACCCGAGCTGGTCGAGGTACTGCGTCAGCCCGGCGGCCTTGTAGTAATCGGTGACCACTTTCGACCCCGGTGCCAATGAGCTTTTCACCCACGGCTTGCGGGTCAGGCCTTTTTCCACGGCTTTTTTCGCCAGCAGGCCGGCGGCCATCATCACGCTCGGGTTGGAGGTGTTGGTGCAGGAGGTGATCGCGGCAATCACCACGGCCCCGTTTTTCAGGCGATAGGTGTGGCCGTCGTACTCGTAATCCGTTTCGCCGACCAGATCGGCATTGCCCACCGCCACGCCACCACCGCCTTCGCTTTCCAGGCGTCCTTCTTCCTTGCTGGTGGGTTTGAACTGCAAGTCGAGGAAGTCGCTGAACGCCTGGCCGACATTCGGTAGCGAGACGCGGTCCTGCGGGCGTTTCGGCCCGGCGAGGCTGGCTTCGACGCTGCCCATGTCCAGCGCCAGGCTGTCGGTGAACACCGGTTCCTGACCGGGCAGGCGCCACAGACCCTGAGCCTTGGTGTAGGCCTCGACCAGTTTCACCACTTCAGGCGGACGGCCGGACAGGCGCAGGTAGTCGAGGGTCACGTCATCCACCGGGAAGAAACCGCAGGTCGCGCCATATTCCGGGGCCATGTTGGCGATGGTCGCGCGGTCGGCCAGCGGCAGGTCGGCGAGGCCGTCGCCATAGAACTCGACGAATTTGCCGACCACGCCTTTCTTGCGCAGCATCTGGGTGACGGTCAGCACCAGGTCGGTGGCGGTGATGCCTTCCTTGAGCTTGCCGGTGAGTTTGAAACCGATGACTTCCGGAATCAGCATCGACACCGGTTGCCCGAGCATCGCCGCTTCCGCCTCGATCCCGCCCACGCCCCAGCCCAGTACGCCGAGGCCGTTGATCATGGTGGTGTGGGAGTCGGTGCCGACCAGTGTGTCGGGGAAGGCATAGGTACGGCCGTCTTCGTCCTTGGTCCACACCGTGCGACCGAGGTATTCGAGGTTGACCTGGTGGCAGATCCCGGTGCCCGGCGGCACCACGCTGAAGTTATCGAAGGCGCTCTGGCCCCAGCGCAGGAAGGCGTAGCGTTCGCCGTTGCGCTGCATTTCGATGTCGACGTTCTGTTCGAAGGCGCTGGCGCTGGCGAACTTGTCGACCATCACCGAGTGGTCGATCACCAGATCCACCGGCGACAGCGGGTTGATTCGCTGCGGATCACCACCGGCCTTGGCCATGGCGGCGCGCATCGCGGCCAGATCGACCACGGCGGGTACGCCGGTAAAGTCCTGCATCAGCACACGGGCAGGGCGGTACTGGATTTCCCGGTCGGAGCGGCGCTCCTTGAGCCACGCGGCAAGCGCCTTGAGGTCGGCGCCGGTGACGGTTTTTTCATCTTCCCAGCGCAGCAGGTTTTCCAGCAGAACTTTCAGCGACATCGGCAGCCTGTCGAGATCGCCCAAGGTCTTGGCGGCATCCGGCAGGCTGAAATAGTGGTAAGTCTTGTCATCGACTTTGAGGGTTTTCAGAGAATTCAGACTATCGAGGGACGGCATTACGATCACTCCTTTGAATCCGCACGGCTACGGATTGAGGGGACGGGCAGAGCTATCAACGTAGCCCTGTTTTCAGTAGCTGGCTAATAACTGGACTCTATGGGCAAGTCCAAGGTTCCGACATGGGCTATCATGCGCCGGTTTTCGTGACAGGCTTTGCTTCAACGCAGGGTCTGGGCATCGCGCAGGGGATGAATGATCGCCCTCTGCCCAGGAGTAAGAATGAACACCCTATTCATGCATTGCCGGCCAGGTTTCGAAGGTGAAGTCTGCTCGGAGATTTCCGACCTCGCCGCCCAACTCAACGTGGCCGGCTACGCCAAGGCCAAACCGGCTACCGCTTGCGCCGAGTTCGTCTGCAGCGAAGAGGATGGCGCCGAGCGTCTGATGCGCGGTCAGCGTTTCGCCGAGCTGATCTTCCCGCGCCAGTGGGCGCGCGGTTTCTTCATCGATCTGCCGGAAAACGACCGCATCAGCGTGATCCTCGCGCACATGGCTGAATTCCCGGTGTGCGGCAGCCTGTGGCTGGAAGTCGTCGACACCAACGACGGCAAGGAATTGTCGAATTTCTGCAAGAAGTTCGAAGGCCCACTGCGCAAGGCGCTGACCGGCGCCGGCAAACTGGTGGAGGACGCGAGCAAGCCGCGCCTGCTGCTGACCTTCAAGAGCGGTCGTGAGGTGTTTCTCGGTCTGGCCGACGCCGGCAACTCGGCGATGTGGCCGATGGGCATTCCGCGCCTGAAGTTCCCGCGCGAGGCGCCGAGCCGTTCGACCCTGAAACTGGAAGAGGCCTGGCACCACTTCATCCCCCGCGATCAGTGGGAAGATCGCCTGCACAGCGACATGACCGGCGTCGACCTCGGCGCTGCGCCGGGCGGCTGGACCTGGCAACTGGTCAATCGCGGCATGCTGGTGACCGCCATCGACAACGGCCCGATGGCCGAGAGCCTGATGGATACCGGTCTGGTGCAGCATTTGATGGCTGACGGCTTCACCTTCAAACCGAAGCAGCCGGTGGACTGGATGGTCTGCGACATCGTCGAGAAACCGGCGCGCAATGCCGCGATGCTTGAAGAGTGGATCGGCGAGGGGCATTGCCGGGAAGCAGTGGTCAACCTCAAGCTGCCGATGAAGCAGCGTTACGCCGAAGTGAAGCGCTTGCTCGAGCGTATCGCCGACGGTTTCAAGGCCCGTGGGATCAAGGTCGACATCGGTTGCAAGCAGCTGTACCACGACCGTGAGGAAGTGACCTGCCATCTGCGCCGCCATGACGTGAAGAAAGCCAAAGCCCGCTGAGCGCACGACAGGTGACCGAATACCCGGCATTGGGCGACAATGCCGGCCAGTTTCAGGAGTGAATCATGAGTGAAATGATCGATACGCCGGTCGACGGCACCCTCGACGCCACGGGCCTCAACTGCCCGGAGCCGGTGATGATGCTGCACCAGCACATCCGCGACCTGGTGCCCGGTGGCCTGCTCAAGGTGATCGCCACCGACCCGTCGACCCGCCGCGACATCCCCAAGTTCTGCGTGTTTCTCGACCATGAATTGGTGGGGCAGCACGAAGAAGCCGGGACCTATCTGTACTGGATCCGCAAGAAGTCCGGTTGATCGCAAGGCAAAAAAAGACCTGCAAATGCAGGTCTTTTTTTATGGCCGGTCAGCCCATCAAGCGGCTGATGCGAATGCGTTTGCGTGCGCTGCGCGTCAGGCGGATCGACAGCATCAGCGCCGCGCAGCTGAGGCCGACGATCAAACCTTCCCACAAGCCGCTCGGGCCACGCGGTTCGCCGAGCCAGTCGGTCAGGCCGAGTGCGTAACCCACCGGCAGACCGATACCCCAATAGGCGAACAGGGTCAGGATCATCGTCACCCGGGTGTCCTGATAACCGCGCAGGGCGCCAGCAGCGGTAACCTGAATCGCGTCGGAGAACTGGAACAGCGCCGAGTACACGATCAGCATCGCCGCGATATGAATCACCATCGGATCGGAGGTGTAGATCGCAGCAATATGTTCGCGCATCAGCAGCATCATGCTCGCCGACAGGCAGGCGTAAGCCAGCGCGGTGCCCATGCCGACACCCGCGGCGAAACGCGCTTCACGGGGTTCTTCACGGCCCAAGGCCTGGCCGACCCGCACGGTCACGGCCATGCCCAGCGAGTACGGAATCATGAACACCAGGGAGCTGACGTTCAGCGCGATCTGATGCCCGGCCACCACCGTGGCGCCGAGGCTGCCGATCAGCAGCGCGATCACCGCGAAGATGCTCGACTCGGCAAACACCGCGACGCCGATCGGCAGACCGATGGCCAGCAAACGCTTGATCACCGCCCATTGCGGCCAGTCGAACCGGCTGAACAGTTCGCTCGACTTGTAGGCTGGTGCCCAGCGCTCATAACCGGCCAGACCCAGCGCCATCACCCACATCACGATCGCCGTGGCCCAGCCGCAGCCGACGCCGCCCATCGCAGGCACGCCAAAGTGGCCATAAATGAACACGTAGTTCAGCGGAATGTTCAGCGCCAGCCCACACAGGCCCAGCACCATCGCCGGCCGCGTGCGGCCGAGGCCATCACTGGTGCAGCGCAGCACATGGTAGAAGGCAACGGCTGGCAGACCGCTGGCGATGCCGTGCAGGTACTGCATGCACGGGCCGATCAGTTCCGGATCGACTTTCATCAGGTGCAGGATCGGTTCGGCGCTGAACAGCATCGTAGTCGCCATCAGGCCCACCACCAGTGCCAGCCACAAGGCCTGGCGCACGATCGGGCCGATTTCACTGTGAGTGCCGGCGCCGAAGCGCTGGGCGACTTTCGGGGTGGTGGCCAGCAGGGTGCCGGTCATCAGCAGGAACACCGGCACCCAGATCGAGTTGCCCAGCGCCACGGCCGCCAGATCCTTGGGTCCGACGCGCCCGGCCATCACCGCATCGACGAAGCCCATAGCGGTGGTTGCCAGCTGCGCGATCATGATCGGCAGGGCCAGGCCGAGCAGATTTTTCAGCTCCAGGCGAACCCGGGCAGGGCGGTTGAGGGGAACGGCGGCAGGGCGGTCAGTCACGGAATTCACAGGCAAAGCGTCCACAGGGGTTGATGCGCAAGGCCGGGCATTCTACGCCGCTGACGTAACGGTCAGGAAAAATCCTCTGTTGCGTATTTGTAATCGCGGTGCCTCATCAAGAAATCACAGCTTGCTGGCTCATCGCAGTCCCAGCGCCTACACTGCCGATCCGCCCAAGGAGCCCCGCCATGCTGATTGTTGCCGACGAAAATATCCCGCTGCTCGATGCCTTTTTTGCCGGTTTCGGCGAGATCCGCCGGGTTTCGGGCCGTTCCATCGACCGGGCCACGGTCGAACACGCCGACGTGCTGCTGGTGCGCTCGGTGACCAACGTCAACCGCGCACTGCTCGAAGGCAGCAAGGTGCGTTTTGTCGGCACCTGCACCATCGGCACCGATCATCTGGATCTCGACTATTTCAACGAGGCCGGCATCACCTGGTCCAGCGCGCCCGGTTGCAATGCCCGGGGCGTGGTCGATTACGTGCTGGGCAGCCTGATGACCCTGGCGGAAATTGAAGGCGTCGATTTGCGTGAACGTACTTACGGTGTGATCGGTGCCGGTGAAGTCGGCGGTCGCCTGATCAAGGTCCTGAAAGGCTTGGGCTGGAACGTCAAAGTCTGCGACCCGCCACGTCAGGCGGCCGAGGGCGGCGACTATGTCAGCCTGGAGCAGATCATCGCGCAGTGCGATGTGATCAGCCTGCATACCCCGCTGACCCGCAGCGGTGACGGTGCGACCTGGCATCTGTTCGACGAGCAGCGTTTGCAGCAGCTCAAGCCCGGCGCCTGGCTGATCAACGCGGCGCGCGGTCCGGTAGTGGATAACACCGCGTTGCGCGAGGTGCTGCTGGAGCGTGAAGACCTGCAAGCGGTGCTCGATGTCTGGGAGGCCGAACCGCAAGTCGATGTGGCGCTGGCCGAGCTCTGCGTGCTGGCGACGCCGCACATCGCCGGTTACAGCCTCGACGGCAAACAGCGCGGCACGGCGCAGATCTATCAGGCGTACTGCGAATTTATCGGTGAGCCGGCCAGCATTCAGCTCGGTGATCTGCTGCCGGCGCCGTGGCTGTCGGAAGTTTCCCTGCATGCCGACAGCGATCCGGCCTGGGCGCTGGCGATGTTGTGCCGCGGTGTGTACGACCCGCGCCGGGACGATGCGGATTTCCGTCGCACGCTGCTGGGCAGCGTCGGTGAGCAACGTGCCGCGTTTGATCTGCTGCGCAAACAGTATCCATCGCGACGCGAGATCGAAGGTTTGAAGGTGCGGATCGACGGTGATTCGCCGTCCCTGCGCCAGATCGTGACCGCGCTGGGCGCTGTGGCCGTATAAACAGCGGGCAGAAAAAACCCGGCCTGCAAGGGCCGGGTCAGGAAGACGGTGGCGATATCACTTTTGTTCGGCAGGCTTGACCAATCGCTGCTCCAGTTCGCGGCAGGCGTCCTGGATCATGTCTTCAGTGATCTCGATTTCACGCCCGTTTTCGTCGATGATCGAGCAACCCAGAGGTTGGCCGGGCTTGGTGCGGATCACTTCAATCTTGTCATCGCTGCTGTTTTGCAAGGACATGGCCTGTCTCCTCATCAGGTTGTGTGCCTAGGTTAAAACCGTCAGGTGACCAGGCTGTGACAACTCCCTGCGGTCGGTCCGGAACGGCATCTCCACTCAAACAGAAATGACCGTCTGTCTCAACCCGGACCTTAGACCAATAGCGTCTAGGGGGTAGTCTTGCCGGTCATAATTAACCTGACTCATTGTGATTTGCAGAGTTCCACCCCATTTGACTCTGTAGGCTGGCCCTATCCATCAGCACACGACGTGAACCTGAATGATCTCGATGCTTTCCTCGCGCCACCGCCGGGCCTTGCGCCTGACCAGTCATTTCCTTGCTCCCTATCGCTGGCCGGCCTTCGGCGCACTGCTGGCGCTGATCGTCACGGCGGGCATCACCCTGTCGATGGGGCAGGGCATCAAGCTGCTGGTCGATCAAGGCTTCATGACCCAGTCGCCGCACTTGCTCAACCAATCCATCGGCCTGTTCATGCTGTTGGTGTTCGGCCTGGCGGTCGGCACCTTTGCGCGGTTTTACCTGGTGTCGTGGATCGGTGAGCGCGTGGTGGCAGACATTCGCCGGCAGGTGTTCAACCATCTGGTGTACCTGCATCCCGGGTTCTACGAAGACAACCGCAGCTCGGAAATCCAGTCGCGTCTGACCGCTGACACCACGTTGCTGCAATCGGTGATCGGCTCGTCGCTGTCGCTGTTCCTGCGTAATCTGCTGATGGTCATTGGCGGTGTGGTGCTGCTGTTCATCACCAACCCCAAACTCACCAGCATCGTAGTGATCGCGCTGCCGCTGGTGATTGCGCCGATCCTGATTTTCGGCCGTCGCGTGCGCAACCTCTCCCGGCTGAGTCAGGACCGGATTGCCGACATTGGCAGTTATGTGTCGGAAACCCTCGGCCAGATCAAAACCGTGCAGGCCTACAACCATCAGGTGCAGGACGAACAGCGGTTCGCCAGCACCGTCGAGCAGGCGTTCGAGACCGCGCGCAAACGGATTTTCCAGCGGGCCTGGCTGATCACGCTGGTGATCGTGCTGGTGCTCGGCGCCGTCGCGGTGATGTTGTGGGTCGGCGGCATGGACGTGATCGCGGGGCGGATTTCGGCGGGTGAACTGGCGGCGTTCGTGTTTTACAGCCTGATTGTTGGCAGTGCGTTTGGCACGTTGAGCGAAGTGATTGGCGAGTTGCAGCGAGCAGCCGGCGCCGCCGAGCGCATCGCCGAATTGCTGCGTTCGGAGAACATCATTCAGCCACCGACCGCGGGATTGGTGACGCTGCCGGAGCGAGTCAAAGGCGAACTGGAATTACAGGATGTGCGTTTTTCCTACCCTTCGCGTCCCGAAAGTCTTGCCGTCGATGGCTTGAGTCTGACGATCAACGCCGGAGAAACCCTCGCGCTTGTAGGACCGTCCGGCGCGGGCAAGTCCACGGTGTATGACTTGCTGCTGCGTTTCTACGATCCCCGGGAAGGGCGGATCCTGATCGATGGCGTGCCGCTGACGAGCCTTGATCCGCTGGACTTGCGTCGCTGCTTCGCGCTGGTCTCGCAAACCCCGGCGCTGTTCTTCGGCAGCGTCGAAGAGAACATTCGCTACGGCTGCCCCACCGCCACGCTGGAGCAGGTGCGGGAAGCCGCGAAAATCGCCCACGCCCACGACTTCATCGAACAGATGCCCGACGGCTACCAGACCCATCTGGGCGACGGTGGCCTCGGTCTGTCAGGCGGACAACGCCAGCGCCTGGCCATTGCCCGGGCGTTGCTGGTCGACGCGCCGATCCTGCTGCTCGACGAAGCCACCAGCGCCCTTGACGCCCAAAGCGAACACCTGATCCAGCAAGCGCTGCCGAGCCTGATGCAAAACCGCACCACGCTGGTCATCGCCCACCGGTTGGCCACGGTGAAAAACGCCGACCGGATCGCGGTGATGGATCAGGGCAAACTGGTGGCGATCGGCACACATCAGGAGTTGATTGCCAGTAATCCGCTGTATGCGCGGTTGGCGGCGTTGCAGTTCAGTGATGGTCATCAAGCTTCGACCGACCCTGTAACCGACTAAGTAACCGACCCAGTAGAACGCCATAAAAAATGCCCGCATCTCTCGATGCGGGCATTTTTGTTTACGTCGATCTATCGGCGATACGCGCCCCGATCACTGATCGTCGAAATACCGCTCATGCCAGTCCACCAGCGGCTGTGGCGAGTTGAGTTTCTGGCCGTAGATCACCGAGTAGGACAGCACGTTCTGCACATACTGGCGGGTTTCGTCGAACGGGATACTTTCCACCCACACGTCGAAGCTCAGGTGGTCGGCGCCGCGCAGCCATTGGCGCACGCGGCCGGGGCCGGCGTTGTAGGCGGCGGAGGCGAGCACGCGGTTGCCGTTGAACTGGCTGTGCACCTGGCTCAGGTAAGCGGCGCCGAGCTGGATGTTTTTATCCGGATCGAGCACCTGCTGTGGCGAGGCCAATGGAATGCTGAACTTGCGCGCGGTTTCCTTGGCGGTGCCCGGCATCAGCTGCATCAGGCCGCTGGCGCCGACGCTGGAGCGGGCGTCGTCCATGAACGCACTTTCCTGGCGGGTGATGGCGAACACCCAGCTCGAATGCAGGCCGCGCACCTTGGCTTCGCGTACCAGAGTGTCGCGGTGAGCCATCGGGAACCGGATGTCCAGATCATCCCAGTACTGCGCCTGACTGATGGTGCGGATGGCCGGGAAATACCATTTCAGGTCGTAGGCCAGTTTCGCCTGAGCGACCATTTCGTCGCGGCTGAAATGCCGGCTGACGTGATACCACTCGCGGCGACCGTCGACGATCTGCCCACGGGCGTGGAACTCCAGTGCACGACGTACGCCAGGGGTGTTGCGCACTTTGTTGATCAGCGCCTGACTGAGCACCAGCGGCTTGTTGTTCAGCGAGTACGGCGATTGCGAGCGGTCAGCGGCGAGGAAACCGTAGAAATCACGTTCCCGCGACAGGTTCTTGTACAGCGTCTGCGCTTCCGGGTTCTGCGGTTGCGCCAGTTCCAGGCTGCGGGCCTGCCAGTAACGCCAGCGGTTGGTGGTGGCCAGATCCTGCGGCAGACGGCGGGTCAGTTGGTAGGCGTCATCCCAGCGCGCCAGACGCAACAACAGACGCAGGCGCCATTCGGACACAGTGTTGTCGCGCAGTTCCGGATCGTATTTGGTCATCACGTCCAGCGCGCGGCTGTCGAAGCGGCGGGCCAGCGTCAGGCCGATTTCCCGGGCGATCGCGACTTTTTCATCCCGGGAGAAATGCATGCTGCTGGCATAACCGTCGAGCAGGGCCATGGCCTTGTCCGGGTCCTGACGCGCGAGGCGGCGCAGGCCGAGGCTGACCACGTCCGACATCGGTTCATCGGCCGGCGTGAAGCGCGACGGCTGGTTGAGCAATTCCGGTTTCTGCGCCACGTCCACCAGCAGGCGGCCGCGCGGGGCGAGGGTGGTCAGGCCGTTGACCAGGCTGTTGGCCAGCGGATAGTTGCGGTGCTGGGCGGCGAGTTTGGCGCGTTCCCAGCGTTTCTGTTCGGTCAACTGACCTTCGGCGGCCCACATGCCGAACAGCGCATCGCAGGCGGCGGGCTGGGATTTACCGGTCAGCCACAGTTTCTCGGCGTTGGCGTAGCCCTCGGCCTTCTTGTTGTGGCTGATCTGGTACTGCGCGTTGAGGCAGTCCAGTTCGGTGAAATTCAGTTTGGGGTCGTAATACTTGACGAACGTCGCCCAGTCGCCGCGATCGGCCAGCCAGCGCAGCCAGCGCAGTTTCATCCAGTTGGCCTGGGGCAGGTCACCGTGTTCGGCGAGGAATTTTTCGATCTCCGCGTTGCTGGCGGTTTTCAGGCGGGCGGTCAGCTCGTCGTAAGCCAGGTATGGCTCCAGCGGATAATCAGCCAGAGCCTGGCTGTAACGGAAATACGGGCCGGTATCGCCCTTGGCCAGGGCGCGCTTGGCTTCATCGTAATACTGGCGTTGGGTGGACAGGTCCACCGCCTGGGCGGATTGAACGGCAGCGGCGGAAAGCAGCAAACATGAAAAAACACTGAAGAGGCGACTGCGCATGAGACATCCGGGCAGAGAAATCATGACAAGTGCCGGCCCAAAACCCGCACTGAATTGTCTGTAGCTTAGCCTTTTGCCAGCAGGCGGCGAAAGCTTTGCCGGCCTTGCAGCACAAGTTCGCAACAATTGTTGTGCAGAGTGCGTCAGCGTCGAAATTGCCGGCCTGCTCGGGCCCCGATTCAGGTAGAATGCGCGCCCGGTTTTTGGAGAAGCTCATGACCCTGCTCAAATTCAGCGATGTGTCCCTTGCATTCGGCGCGATGCCGTTGTTGGACAAGGTGTCCTGGCAGATCGCCCGTGGTGAGCGGGTGTGCATCATCGGCCGCAACGGCACTGGCAAATCCAGCATGATGAAACTGGTCAAGGGCGACCAGAAGCCTGATGACGGCTCGGTGTGGCGTGCCCCCGGTCTGAAAATCGGTGAATTGCCGCAGGAATTGCCGGTGGCCGACGAGCGGACTGTGTTCGACGTGGTCGCCGAAGGTCTCGACGGCGTTGGCGCCTTGCTCGCCGAATACCATCACCTGAGCCAGAACATCGTCACCGATGCCGATCTGGACAAGCTGATGCACGTCCAGCACGACCTCGAAGCCCGCGATGGCTGGCGCTTGCAGACCCTGGTCGACAGCACCCTGAGCCGCCTGCAACTGCCGGCCGACAAGACCCTCGCCGAACTGTCCGGCGGCTGGCGTCGTCGTGTGTTGCTGGCGCAGGCGCTGGTGTCCGAACCGGATCTGCTGCTGCTCGACGAACCGACCAACCACCTGGACATCGGTGCGATTGCCTGGCTTGAAGAAGCGCTGAAGGATTTCCAGGGCGCCGTGCTGTTCATCACGCACGACCGTTCTTTCCTGCAAAACCTTGCCACCCGCATCCTCGAACTGGATCGCGGTGGCCTGATCGACTGGAACGGCGACTACGCCAGTTTCCTCGTCCATAAAGAAGCCGCGCTGGCCGCCGAAGAAACCGCCAACGCGCTGTTCGACAAGCGTCTGGCCCAGGAAGAAGTGTGGATTCGCCAGGGCATCAAGGCTCGTCGTACCCGTAACGAAGGCCGCGTACGTGCGCTGAAAGCCCTGCGCGTGGAGCGCAGCGAGCGTCGCGAGCGCACCGGCAAGGCCAACATCCAGCTGGAAACAGCGGAGAAGTCCGGCAAGCAGGTAATGGTGCTGGATAACGTGAGCTTCGCGCATCCGGGCGGTCCGTTCCTGATCCGCGATTTTTCCATGGTGCTGCAACGCGGCGACCGGATCGGCCTGCTCGGCGCCAACGGTACCGGCAAGACTACCCTGCTGAAACTGATGCTCAGCGGTCTGCAACCGACCAGCGGCAAAGTGGAAGAGGGCACCAGGATCGACGTGGCCTACTTCGACCAGTTGCGCCATCAGCTGGATCTGGAAAAAACCGTGATCGACAACGTCGCCGAAGGTCGGGACTTCATCGATATCGACGGCCAGAGCCGCCACGTGCTCAGCTACCTCGGCGACTTCCTGTTCAGCCCGCAGCGTGCCCGCACGCCGGTGAAGGCGTTGTCCGGTGGCGAGCGTGCGCGTCTGCTGCTGGCCAAACTGTTCAGCAAGCCGGCGAACCTGCTGGTACTCGACGAACCGACCAACGACCTCGACGTGGAAACCCTCGAGCTGCTCGAAGAAGTGCTGCTGACCTTCAACGGCACCGTGCTGATGGTCAGCCACGACCGGGCATTCCTCGACAACGTGGTCACCAGCACCCTGGTCTTCGAAGGTGAAGGCAAGGTTCGCGAATACGTCGGCGGCTATCAGGACTGGATCCGTCAGGGCGGTTCGCCGCGTCTGCTGGGCGTGACGGAAAGCAAATCCGGCAAGGCTGACCTGAACTCGGCGGTGGTCACTGCTGAGCCGGCTCCGGTTGCCGCACCTGTTGCTGCGGCCCCGGCTGCGAAGAAGAAGCTGAGCTACAAGCTTCAACGCGAGCTGGAAGCCTTGCCGGGCGATATCGACGCCAAAGAGCAGCAGATTGCTGCTGTCGAGGCTGAAATGGCTGAGGCCGGTTTCTATCAGCGTCCGCCGGCCGAGACGGCCAAGGTCATTGCTTCTCTGGAGCAATTGCAGGCGGAGCTGGATGCCTTGGTCGAGCGCTGGGCCGAGCTCGACGCCTGATTGATTCCAGGCATGAAAAAGCCCGGCGTCCAGTGATGGGCGCCGGGCTTTTCAGCTTTTCATAAGTGACTGGTATCAGCGTTTGATCAGGTGCACCGCCAACACATCGCATGGTGCGCCGTGCAGCACGTCATTGGCGGTCGAGCCCAGCAACAATGCAAGACCATGCCGGCCGTGGCTGCCGACCACGATCAGGTCGCACTGCTGTTCCTTGGCAAAATGGTGGATTTCCTGACGTGGCTGGCCATAGGTCAGGTGGCAGTTGGCGCCTTCGAGCTCGGTGTACTTGTGCTTCAGGCGTTCGAGTCGTTCCTTGGCCTGGTCGAACTGCTGTTGTTGCAGTTGTGACAGATCCATCGGCACGTCACCGCCGAAGGCCATGGCCATCGGTTCAACGATATGCACCAGCGACAGCTTGGCGCCATTGCTTACCGACAGCTCTCGGGCGCGGTGGATCACAGGGTCGCACTCTTCGGTCAGATCTACGGCGACCAGGATATGGTGGTAGGGCATGAGGTGCTCCTCGTGAGGGATCAATATTGGTAAGTATGGCTGGTTTCAAGCGCATTGGTTCCAAAGTGACGCAATGGGCTCATCAGGATTCGGGAGTAGAGATATGACGGTCTGGCTGGTGGTGTCAATCCTGCTGGTGGTGTTGAGTCCGTTGGCATGGTTGCGTCCGTCCCGTGCTCAGAGTGGCCGGATAGCCCTGCGCACGGAGGCCCGGCGCATCGGGCTGGCCATGCAGCTGGCGCCTCAGGAATGGCCGCACTGGATGTCTCAGGAGCCGCCTAGCCCGTGTGCGCAATACCATCGGCCACGCCGTGGCAAACAGCCGGCGTGCTGGACGTATTGGCAGAAATCCCCGGGTGTTTGGGTGAATCAGTGGCAGGAAGTCTGTGACGATCCGCTGTTGCTGAATCATTTCGAAAAATTGCCGGGCAACGTTTTCAAGGTCGAGGCCGACAAGCAGATGATCGCCCTTTATTGGGGCGAGAAGGGGGATGCGTCGGTTTTGCTGGATATTGATGCCACGCTGAAAGCGCTGGCATGACTTGCGGATTTTTCGCGCTGCAACGGTGCGAAACGTCTGGCAGACGCGCAATAAAAAGCCCGACATGATTCATCGGGCGGGGTTGGCCAGGCAGGCCGGAAAGTCTTTTTGGCGTTGAATCGGGTGATCCGGTCAACAAACGTGCGCCTGTTTTCCTTCGTAGTCCAGCCAGCGTAGCCTGTTAAACAAGGCGTGCCGTGAATTAGGGCGACTTTTCTAACTATTAATCTTATGAATGCCCCCACATGCAAGCGTGTGTGGCCGGGCTGCGTCCTACAGAAATGACCGCAAAGTCGCATTTCAACCCGTATTTTGGGCGATTGACAATTGTCGGAAATTCCGTGAAGGTGGCGTACCCAAATCAAACGGGCGTATGAATTGAGCGTTTGTATTGCAGACTGCTCCTACAGAATCCCGACTATCGCGTTGGCGGGTGTGCCGGGTGGATGGGTGTCAGCATCGACGAAAAAGCGTCCTGCCGAGCCATTCGCCTGCGTCCGACGTGTACTGTTCAGCTTCCATATCGTGGAGATCAGTTGATGATTTACGAAGGTAAAGCCATCACGGTTAAAGCTCTTGAAAGTGGCATCGTCGAATTGAAATTCGACCTCAAGGGTGAGTCCGTCAACAAGTTCAACCGTCTTACCCTGAACGAACTGCGTCAGGCCGTAGACACCATCAAGGCAGATGCTTCGATCAAGGGCGTGATCGTCAGCAGTGGCAAGGACGTGTTCATCGTCGGCGCCGACATCACCGAATTTGTCGACAACTTCAAGCTGCCGGATGCCGAGCTGGTTGCTGGCAATCTCGAAGCCAACAAGATCTTCAGCGATTTCGAAGACCTCAACGTTCCGACCGTCGCCGCGATCAATGGCATCGCTTTGGGTGGGGGGCTGGAAATGTGCCTGGCAGCGGACTACCGCGTCATGTCGACCAAGGCCAAGATCGGTCTGCCGGAAGTCAAACTGGGCATCTACCCTGGCTTCGGCGGCACCGTGCGTCTGCCGCGCCTGATCGGTGCCGACAACGCCATCGAGTGGATTGCCGCCGGCAAGGAAAACCGTCCTGAAGACGCGCTGAAAGTCGGCGCCGTCGATGCCGTGGTTGCCCCTGAAAAACTGCAGGATGCTGCCCTTGAACTGATCAAGCGCGCCATTTCCGGCGAGTTCGACTACAAGGCCAAGCGTCAGCCTAAGCTGGAAAAGCTCAAGCTGAACGCCATTGAACAAATGATGGCTTTCGAAACCGCCAAAGGTTTTGTGGCTGGCCAGGCTGGCCCGAACTATCCGGCCCCGGTCGAAGCGATCAAGACCATCCAGAAAGCCGCGAATTTCGGTCGTGACAAGGCGCTGGAAGTCGAAGCGGCAGGTTTCGTGAAACTGGCCAAGACCTCTGCCGCGCAGAGCTTGATCGGTCTGTTCCTGAACGATCAGGAACTGAAGAAAAAGGCCAAGGCCTACGACGAAATCGCCAAGGACGTGAAGCAGGCCGCCGTACTGGGCGCTGGCATCATGGGTGGCGGTATCGCCTATCAGTCGGCTTCCAAAGGTACGCCGATCCTGATGAAGGACATCAACGAGCACGGCATCGAGCAAGGTCTGGCTGAAGCCGCCAAGCTGCTGGTCGGTCGCGTTGACAAGGGCCGCATGACCGCCGCGAAAATGGCTGAAGTGCTCAACGGCATTCGTCCTACGCTGTCTTACGGCGATTTCGGTCACGTTGACCTGGTCGTTGAAGCCGTGGTCGAGAACCCGAAGGTCAAGCAAGCCGTTCTGGCGGAAGTCGAAGACAAGGTCAAAGAGGACACCATCCTCGCGTCCAACACCTCGACCATTTCCATCAGCCTGCTGGCCAAGGCCCTCAAGCGTCCGGAAAACTTCGTCGGCATGCACTTCTTCAACCCGGTGCACATGATGCCGCTGGTGGAAGTAATCCGCGGCGAGAAATCCAGCGAGCAGGCCATCGCCACCACCGTTGCCTACGCCAAGAAAATGGGCAAGAACCCGATCGTCGTCAACGACTGCCCGGGCTTCCTGGTCAACCGCGTACTGTTCCCGTACTTCGGCGGTTTCGCCAAGCTGGTCAGCGCCGGTGTGGACTTCGTCCGTATCGACAAGATCATGGAAAAATTCGGCTGGCCGATGGGCCCAGCGTACCTGATGGACGTGGTCGGTATCGACACCGGTCACCACGGTCGTGACGTGATGGCCGAAGGCTTCCCGGATCGCATGAAGGACGACCGTCGTTCGGCCATCGACGTGCTTTACGAAGCCAAGCGTCTGGGCCAGAAGAACGGCAAGGGCTTCTATGCCTACGAGGCCGACAAGAAAGGCAAGCAGAAGAAAGTCGCCGATCCGTCGGTACTGGAAGTACTCAAGCCGATCGTTTACGAGCAGCGCGAAGTCACTGACGAAGACATCATCAACTGGATGATGATCCCGCTGTGCCTGGAAACCGTGCGTTGCCTGGAAGACGGCATCGTCGAAACCGCCGCCGAAGCCGACATGGGGCTGGTCTACGGTATTGGTTTCCCTCCATTCCGTGGCGGTGCGCTGCGCTACATCGACTCGATCGGTGTTGCCGAGTTCGTTGCCCTGGCCGACCAGTACGCTGATTTGGGCGCGCTGTACCACCCGACCGCGAAGCTGCGCGAAATGGCCAAGAACGGCCAGAGCTTCTTCGGTTAAGCGCCCCCAACTAGAGTGAGAGTGAACTTATGAGCTTGAATCCTAGAGACGTCGTGATTGTCGACTTCGGTCGTACTCCGATGGGCCGCTCCAAGGGCGGCATGCACCGCAACACCCGCGCCGAAGACATGTCGGCGCACCTGATCAGCAAATTGCTGGAACGCAACACCAAGGTCGATCCTGCCGAAGTCGAGGACGTGATCTGGGGCTGCGTCAACCAGACCCTGGAGCAGGGCTGGAACATCGCGCGCATGGCGTCGCTGATGACCCAGATCCCGCACACTTCGGCCGGCCAGACCGTCAGCCGTCTGTGCGGCTCGTCGATGAGCGCGCTGCACACCGCGGCGCAAGCGATCATGACCGGCAACGGTGACGTGTTCGTGGTTGGCGGCGTCGAGCATATGGGTCACGTGAGCATGATGCACGGTGTCGATCCGAACCCGCACATGTCCCTGTACGCGGCGAAAGCCTCGGGCATGATGGGCCTGACCGCTGAAATGCTGGGCAAAATGCACGGCATCACTCGCGAACAGCAGGACGCCTTTGGCGTGCGTTCCCACCAGTTGGCCCACAAGGCGACTGTGGAAGGCAAGTTCAAGGACGAAATCATCCCGATGCAGGGTTACGACGAGAACGGTTTCCTGAAAACCTTCGACTACGACGAAACCATTCGTCCGGAAACCACCCTGGAAAGTCTGGCGGCTCTGAAGCCGGCGTTCAATCCAAAGGGCGGCACCGTGACGGCCGGTACTTCGTCGCAGATCACCGATGGTGCTTCGTGCATGATCGTGATGTCGGCACAGCGCGCACAGGACCTGGGCATCCAGCCTATGGCGGTGATTCGCTCGATGGCGGTAGCGGGTGTGGACCCGGCCATCATGGGCTATGGTCCGGTACCGGCTACTCAGAAAGCACTGAAACGTGCTGGCCTGGGTATCAACGATATCGACTTCTTCGAGCTCAACGAAGCGTTCGCCGCACAGGCCCTGCCAGTGCTGAAAGACCTGAAAGTGCTCGACAAGATGAATGAGAAGGTTAACCTGCACGGCGGCGCGATCGCCCTGGGTCACCCGTTCGGTTGCTCCGGTGCCCGTATTTCCGGCACGTTGCTGAACGTGATGAAGCAGAATGGCGGCACCTTCGGGGTGGCCACCATGTGCATTGGCCTCGGCCAAGGCATCTCCACCGTCTTCGAACGCGTTTAAGCGTCTCGTCGATGGAAGCCGGGGCCAAGTGCCCCGGTTTTTGTTTTTGCGGATTTATTTTGTTTTTATTTTGAAAATATTTGAGTGAGGGCCAAAGCATGCCGATACAACCTGGGCTCTACCAACATTACAAAGGTCCGCAGTACCGCGTATTCAGTGTCGCGCGGCATTCCGAGACCGAAGAAGAAGTGGTCTTTTACCAAGCCCTGTATGGCGATTACGGCTTTTGGGTACGTCCCTTGAGCATGTTCCTGGAGTCCGTCGAGGTTGACGGCGAGCAGGTCCCACGCTTTGCTTTGGTGCAAGCCGAACCGAGCCTTTTTTCGAAGCCGTAAGGCGAGTGCGCGCAAAACCCTGCGCTTGACCTCACCTTGTAGCCACTATATATAGCGGTGCCGCGTCAGGCGCCAACCGCCTTTCACTTCTAGAATTCAGGAATTTTCTGATCCATGGGCAAATCGCTGGTCATTGTGGAATCCCCGGCTAAGGCCAAGACCATCAACAAGTATCTGGGCAACCAATACGTGGTGAAGTCGAGTATCGGCCATATCCGAGACCTGCCCACCAGCGGTTCGGCTAGCGCCAGCAAGGAGCCAGCCGCCAAGCGCGGCAAGGCTGCTGCGGGCGAAGCGCCAGCGCTGTCGCCGAAAGAGAAGGCGCGCAAGCAGCTGGTCTCGCGTATGGGAGTCGATCCTGAACACGGCTGGAAAGCCAAGTACGAGATCCTCCCGGGCAAGGAAAAGGTCATCGAAGAGCTGCGCCGGCTCGCCAAGGATGCTGACACCATCTATCTCGCAACCGACTTGGACCGCGAGGGGGAAGCCATTGCCTGGCACCTGCGCGAAGCCATCGGTGGTGACGACAGCCGCTACAAGCGCGTGGTGTTCAACGAAATCACCAAGAAGGCGATTCAGGAAGCCTTCTCGGAGCCGGGCGAACTCGACATCGATCGAGTGAACGCGCAGCAGGCCCGTCGTTTCCTCGACCGCGTCGTCGGCTACATGGTCTCGCCGCTGCTGTGGGCGAAGATCGCCCGTGGTCTGTCCGCCGGTCGCGTGCAATCGGTTGCCGTGAAACTGGTGGTCGAGCGTGAACGTGAAATCCGCGCGTTCAACCCGGAAGAGTACTGGGAAGTGCATGCCGATCTCGGCACCGCCAAAGGCTCGACCGTGCGTTTCGAAGTGGCTCGCGAGAAAGGCGAAGCCTTCAAGCCGCTGAACGAAGCCCAAGCGACGGCAGCGCTGGAGAAGCTCAAGTCCTCCAGCTACAGCATCGTCAAGCGTGAAGACAAGCCGACCAGCAGCAAGCCGTCGGCACCGTTCATCACCTCCACACTGCAACAGGCCGCGAGCAACCGCCTGGGCTTCGGTGTGAAGAAAACCATGATGATGGCCCAGCGTCTGTACGAAGCCGGCTACATCACTTATATGCGTACCGACTCGACCAACCTCTCGGCTGATGCCGTGGCGATGGCGCGCGATTACATCGAAACCGAGTTCGGCAAGAAATACCTGCCGGAGTCGCCGAATGTCTACAGCAGCAAGGAAGGCGCACAAGAGGCTCACGAAGCGATTCGTCCTTCCGACGCCAACACCACGCCAAGCAAGCTGGCCGGCATGGAGCGCGACGCTGAGCGCCTCTATGAGCTGATCTGGCGCCAGTTCCTGGCTTGCCAGATGCTGCCGGCGCAATACCTGTCGACCACCGTCAGCGTCGCTGCCGGCGACTTCGAGCTGCGCGCCAAGGGCCGCATCCTGAAGTTCGACGGTTACACCCGTGTGCTGCCGCAAATCACCAAGCCTGGCGACGATGACGTTCTGCCTGATATGGCGCAGGGCGACGTGATGAAGCTGATCAAGCTCGATCCGTCCCAGCACTTCACCAAGCCGCCGGCCCGTTATTCGGAAGCCAGCCTGGTGAAGGAAATGGAAAAGCGCGGCATCGGTCGTCCTTCGACCTACGCAGCGATCATCTCGACCATTCAGGATCGCGGCTACGTGACCCTGCACAACCGTCGTTTCTATTCGGAAAAGATGGGCGACATCGTTACCGAGCGTCTGTCGGAAAGCTTCTCGAATCTCATGGACTACGGCTTCACCGCCGGCATGGAAGAGAATCTCGATGACGTGGCCCAGGGTGAACGCGACTGGAAAAACGTGCTGGACGAGTTCTACGGCGACTTCAAGAAAAAACTCGAAGTGGCGGAGAATCCGGAAGCCGGCATGCGTGCCAACCAGCCGGTGATGACCGATATCCCGTGCACCACCTGCGGCCGTCCGATGCAGATTCGTACTGCCTCGACTGGTGTGTTCCTTGGTTGCTCGGGCTACAGCCTGCCGCCGAAAGAGCGCTGCAAGGCCACCGTCAACCTGGTGCCGGGCGACGAAATCGCGGCTGATGACGAAGGTGAGTCGGAATCCCTGGTATTGCGCGGCAAGCACCGCTGCCCGATCTGCAGCACGGCGATGGATGCCTACCTGCTCGACGAAAAGCGCAAGCTGCACATCTGCGGTAACAACCCGGATTGCGCCGGCTACGAAATCGAAGAAGGTAGCTACCGCATCAAGGGCTACGAGGGGCCGAGCCTGGAATGCGACAAGTGCGGCAGCGAGATGCAGCTCAAGACCGGCCGTTTCGGCAAGTTCTTCGGTTGCACCAACCCGACGTGCAAGAACACCCGCAAGCTGCTGAAAAGCGGTGATGCGGCGCCGCCGAAGATGGATCCGGTGAAGATGCCTGAGCTGAAATGCGAGAAGGTCAACGACACCTACATCCTGCGTGACGGAGCGTCCGGCCTGTTCCTGGCGGCCAGTCAGTTCCCGAAAAACCGCGAGACCCGTGCTCCGCTGGTGATCGAGATTCTGCCGCACAAGGACGAGATCGATCCGAAGTACCACTTCCTGTGCGAAGCGCCGCAGAAGGATCCGGATGGTCTGCCAGCCGTGATCCGCTACAGCCGCAAGACCAAAGAACAGTATGTTCAGACCGAAGTCGACGGCAAGCCGACTGGCTGGAAAGCGTTCTTTGACGGTGGCAAGTGGACGGTTGAGGACAAGCGTCCGGCGAAAGCCAAGGCGTGAGCTGACTCCGACCTTGCGATGGGCTGATGTTATCGGCCCAATACGACAAAAGGCCGCATGACAACCTTCGGGTTTTCATGCGGCCTTTTTGTTTAATGCTTGCGGTTGGATCGGCTGATCCATGACACTGTCCGGCCTGTGTGAAGCAATTATTTCGATGTGGAGAGTGCCGACATGGCCCACGAACTCTATACCCGTACCAATCAGAAGATCTATTTCGCGGGTTTGTCGCTGGAAGCGCTGGCCAGGGCCGAAGAGGGGCGGGCGATGAACTCGCTGGCGCTGATTCAGGCCGGGCGCGAATCCGCACTGTTTCATCTCTACGGTGCGTTGTTGGGGTTGTGTCATGAAATCGCCGGCTTCTACCGTCTGCCGCAAGCCAATACGTCGCGGGCGGAAACTCTGCTGACCCGCGAAGTGCTGGAGTCGATTGCCATTCCTGAGCTGGCAGAGATGATTGAGCTGGCGGGCAATCCGGAGACCTGGCTGTCTAAGTTACTGGCTGCGCATTCGGCGTTGTTTCAGCCGCCACGCGTGCCACACAAGCCGAAGGGCGATGTGACGCAGCCATTGATTCAGGCAGTGAATCTGGATGAAGAAGAGGTGGTTGAAGAGTTGAGCCGTGAAGAGCTCGAGAGCTGGCGGCAGAACCTCAAGGGGCTGGCGCTCCGTTTCCGTGAAGGCTTGAGCGAGTGCTGAGGGGCGTGGGTTGGCGGCGACGAGAGGCGTGCTGCTGGTCAAGATCCCGAGCGAAGCCTGAATGATGTCTATATAATCCCTGCCTTTCGTGGAGATCAGACCTATATGCCAACGTCCTTTCTAGAAATTGTCGAGCTACCAGACGGCCGAATCGAACTGCGCAGGGCCGAGGACGAGGGTTCTCTGGTGACTCTGGATTTCTCCGAGGATGCCAAGGCGTTTTTGCAGGGCCAGCACGTTGAAATTGCCAAAGCGATGTTGAGCGTTGGCGTGCAAATGGCGGGGCGTATGGTTGAAGGCGAATTCGATAAAGATGAGGGGCCGCGGGTTCTTCATTGATCCGCTGTCTGTCAGTCACTGCTCCAGACCGGCTTCTCTATCCTTGGAGAAGCCCTGCGCTTAACTTGGCGCACATTGTTGCTGAATCAACCCAAACGAATGTTCAGGCTTTGAGCGTCCCCGGTGCGGGCGGCGCTGATCAGCTGTTGCCGTGACCCTGCGCTTAGTGGGTTCAGCCACGTGACGACCGTGTGGCTGCGGCCCAGGCGTAGGGCTTCGCAGGCCAGTTGCTGAGCGCTTTGGGCGCCGCGTGGTTGCAGGAGCAGGATGCGTTCGCGATTCAATCCAGCGTCCCGCAGCCAGGTCTGAGTCAGGCTGGCAGGCGGTGCAATCAGGGTCAGCCAGCGTGCGTCCTGATCCTCGCTCAGTTCGCGAAGAATCGGTGCCAGCAGGCTCAGGCAGTTCCCGGTCGCGCCGCGTAGTGACAGCTCGCTGAACGCTTCAGGTTCGGTATTCCACGGACGCTCGACAACATCCTTGAGGATGGGGGCGAGTGGTTGCGCCAGAAATGCCTCGAACAACGGCAGTTGTGTTTGCTGAGGTGCGTGTGGGAACTGCATAAAGCCTCCTTTAGCGGCGGATGACGCCGACACTCAAGCCTTCGATAACCAGTTCCTGGTCTTTCAGGTTGACTTCGATAGGGGCGAACTCGGGGTTTTCGGCAATCAGCCAGACTTTGCTGCCGTCACGCTTGAAGCGTTTGACGGTGACTTCGTCGCCGATCCGGGCAACCACGATCTGACCGTTGCGTGCCTCGCGGGTGGTGTGAACCGCCAGCAAGTCGCCGTCGAAAATACCGATGTCCTTCATGCTCATGCCGTGGACGCGCAACAGGTAGTCGGCGCGCGGATGAAAGAAGGCCGGATTGATGTTGCAGGACTCCTCGATGTGTTGCTGAGCGAGAATCGGCGCGCCGGCAGCTACTCGACCGATGATCGGCAGCGTGGACTCGTCGACCTTGGCTTCAAAACCGGGAATGCGAATGCCGCGAGAAGCGCCGGGTGTCATCTCGATCGCGCCTTTGCGGGCAAGCGCCTTGAGATGTTCTTCGGCCGCGTTGGGCGATTTGAAACCCAGTTCCTGAGCGATTTCCGCACGGGTCGGCGGGTAACCGTTGTCTTCGAGGCAGCGTTTGATAAAGGCCAGAATCTCGGCTTGGCGTGGCGTCAGCTTAAGCATATTGATCGCTCTGTCTTTTTATACAGTGACTGGGATTATATACAGTGAAGCGGTCTTGGCAATCATCGTTTTTTGCCATGCCGCCGGACGGTCAGTGACGGCGCTGATTAATGTGGCGTCCTTGTTGTGGTTAAATAACTGACCGACCATTCCCAAAACGAACTGGCAGGCTTGACAAGGCATAGACTGAAACGTATGTTTCAAACAAGTGTTTGTCAGGCGGAGTAGCCATGGCCCAGTCGGAAACCGTTGAACGCATTCTTGATGCTGCAGAACAGCTGTTCGCGGAAAAAGGTTTCGCTGAAACCTCATTGCGTCTGATCACCAGCAAGGCAGGGGTCAACCTCGCTGCGGTGAACTATCACTTCGGCTCGAAGAAGGCGCTGATCCAGGCGGTTTTCTCGCGCTTCCTTGGTCCGTTCTGCATCAGCCTCGACAAAGAGCTGGAGCGCCGCCAGGCCAAACCAGAGAACAAGCCTTCGCTCGAAGAGTTGCTGGAAATCCTCGTCGAGCAAGCGTTGGTAGTACAGCCACGCAGCGGCAACGATCTGTCGATCTTCATGCGTTTGCTCGGTTTGGCCTTCAGTCAGAGCCAGGGCCACTTGCGCCGTTATCTGGAAGACATGTACGGCAAGGTATTCCGCCGCTACATGTTGCTGGTGAATGAAGCTGCGCCGCGTATTCCACCAATCGAACTGTTCTGGCGCGTGCACTTCATGCTCGGCGCTGCGGCGTTCAGCATGTCCGGGATCAAGGCCTTGCGTGCGATTGCCGAGACCGATTTCGGCGTCAACACCTCCATCGAGCAGGTGATGCGTCTGATGGTGCCGTTCCTGGCGGCCGGCATGCGTGCCGAAACCGGCGTCACGGACACGGCCATGGCCACAGCGCAGTTGCGTCCACGCAGCAAATCCGCGCCGGTACCTGCCAAGGTTTGACCGTTCATGGGTGGGCGCGACAGCTGACATCCGCTAAGCTAGCCGCCCATGTCGACTCTCGTTCTGAACCCGTTTCTCATCGAAATCACCGACCCGCCGGGCAATGTCCCTGGTGGTGATTTCGTGGGCGACGGGTTTTTCGTTTTCAAGGAATCTCTATGACTGCTGGCCTGCAAGGCTCGTTGATGGTGGACGTCGCCGGTACCTGGCTGACGGCCGAAGATCGCCAATTGTTGCGCCAGCCCGAAGTGGGCGGCCTGATCATCTTTGCCCGCAACATCGAGCATCCGCGCCAGGTGCGCGAACTGAGCGCGGCGATCCGTGCCATTCGTCCGGACTTGTTGCTGGCGGTGGATCAGGAAGGCGGTCGCGTCCAGCGTCTGCGTCAGGGCTTCGTCCGTTTGCCAGCCATGCGCGCCATCGCTGATAACCCGAACGCCGAGTATCTGGCCGAGCAATGCGGCTGGATCATGGCCACCGAAGTGCTGGCAGTCGGACTCGACCTGAGCTTCGCGCCGGTGCTGGATCTGGATTACCAGCGCAGCGCCGTGGTCGGCACCCGCTCGTTTGAAGGTGACCCGGAGCGCGCCGCACTGCTCGCAGGCGCTTTCATCAAAGGCATGAACAGCGCGGGCATGGCCGCCACCGGCAAGCATTTCCCTGGCCACGGCTGGGCGGAAGCCGACTCCCATGTCGCAATCCCCAACGACGAGCGCAGCCTCGAAGAGATCCGCGCCAACGACCTGGTGCCGTTCGCCAGACTCAGCAAGCAATTGGCCGCCGTCATGCCGGCCCACGTGATTTATCCGCAAGTCGACACACAACCTGCCGGTTTCTCCCGGCGCTGGTTGCAGGACATCCTGCGCGGCGAGTTGCAGTTCGACGGCGTGATCTTCAGCGACGACCTGTCGATGGCCGGCGCCCACGTGGTTGGCGACGCCGCCAGCCGTATCGAAGCGGCACTGAGTGCCGGTTGCGACATGGGCCTGGTGTGCAACGACCGCGCAGCTGCCGAGCTGGCCCTGAGTGCCGCGCAGCGCATGAAGGTCAAGCCGTCGCCGCGCATCGCACGCATGCGCGGTCAGGCATTCGCCAATACCGAATACCGTCAGGATCCGCGCTGGCTGACCGCCGTCGGCGCGCTCAAAGACGCTCAACTGATCGATTAAGGATTTTTTCGCTATGACGGTTTACGCAATCATTGGCGGCACTGGCCTGACCCAGCTGGAAGGCCTGAGCATTCGTCAGTCGCTGGCGGTGGATACGCCTTATGGCGCGCCATCGGCCGAGGTCCAGATTGGCGAGTACGCCGGTAAGGAAGTGCTGTTCCTCGCTCGTCACGGCCACCCGCATCGCTTCCCGCCGCACAAGGTCAACTACCGCGCCAACCTTTGGGCATTGAAGCAGGCAGGGGCTGAAGCAATCATTGCGGTCAACGCCGTGGGCGGGATTCATCCTGCAATGGGCACCGGACATTTCTGCGTGCCGCATCAGATCGTGGACTACACCAGCGGTCGCGAGCACACCTATTTCGCCGATGATCTGGAACATGTCACACACATCGACTTCAGCTTTCCCTACAGCGAACCGCTGCGTCAGCGACTGATTGCTGCATTGGCCGCGGAAGGGTGTGAATACAGCGATCAAGGCGTTTATGCCTGTACCCAGGGCCCGCGTCTGGAAACCGTGGCCGAGATCGTGCGACTGGAGCGTGACGGCTGCGACATCGTCGGCATGACCGGCATGCCGGAAGCGGCGCTGGCTCGCGAGCTGGATCTGGATTACGCGTGTCTGTCGCTGGTGGTAAACCCGGCGGCGGGCAAGACCACTGAAGTGATCACCATGGCCGAGATCGAGCAGGCGCTGCATGACGGGATGGGCAAGGTGAAATCGACGTTGGCGCGGGTGCTGAAGGGCTGAGTCTGGCTCAAAACCGAGTCGAGCCATTCGCGGGCAAGTCCGCTCCCACAGGTTAAGCGCTATCTCTGTGGGAGCGGGCTTGCCCGCGAATCGATCTGGTAGACGACAAAGACTTCAGCGCTTGTCGAATTTGTCCGGCAGCGGCGCAAACAGCGCCTCGATATCATCACTCTGCAATTTCCAGTCCCCGGCCTTGCGCCCATCCAGCACGCCGGCCGCCAGGTCGGATTTTTCCCGCTGCAAGTGTTGAATCTTCTCCTCGACCGTGCCCCGGGCAATCATCTTGTAGACGAACACCGGCTTCTCCTGGCCAATGCGATACGCGCGGTCGGTTGCCTGATTTTCGGTCGCCGGGTTCCACCACGGATCGTAGTGAATCACCGTGTCCGCTTCTGTCAGGTTTAGACCCACGCCGCCAGCCTTCAGGCTGATGAGAAAGATCTGACGCTTGCCGCTCTGGAATTCCTTCACCGGTGTACGCCGATCACGGGTCTGTCCCGTCAACAGCGCATAGGCGACATTGCGTTTTTTCAGCTCGTCCTCGATCAGTGACAGCATCGAAGTGAACTGCGAGAACAGCAGAATCCGCCGTCCTTCCTCAAACAACTCCTCGAGCATTTCCATCAGGCTGTCGAGCTTGCCTGATGTGCTGCCGCGAGCGGGCAGGGTGGCGTCGTTGACCAGGCGCAAATCGCAACAGACCTGACGCAGCTTGAGCAGCGCCTCGAGAATGATGATCTGACTGCGCGCCACGCCTTTACGGGTGATTTCGTCGCGAACCTTTTTATCCATGGCCAGGCGCATGGTTTCGTACACGTCGCGCTGCGCTTCGTTGAGCTCGACCCAATGAATGATTTCGGTTTTCGGCGGCAGCTCGGTCGCAACCTGCTCCTTGGTGCGGCGCAGCAGAAACGGTTTGATCCGACCGTTGAGGTGCTGAAGTCTGACTTCGCTCGCGCGTTTTTCAATCGGCACGCGGTAATCGGCGTTGAAGCTTTTGACGTCGCCGAGCCAGCCGGGCAGCAGGAAGTGAAACAGTGACCACAGTTCGCCCAGGTGGTTTTCCAGTGGTGTACCGCTCAGGCACAGGCGCTGACGCGCATTGAGTTCACGGGCAGCCTGTGCAGCTTTGCTGTTCGGGTTCTTGATGTACTGCGCTTCGTCCAGCACCAGTACGTGCAGCGGCTGCTTGGCCAGACGTTCGACATCCTTGGGCAGCAGCGCATAAGTGGTGAGGATCAGGTCGTAATCGGCCAGATGCTCGAAATGCTTTTTACGGCTGGCACCGTACAGCGCGACAACCTTGAGCTGTGGCGTGAAGTGCGCCGCTTCGTCGAGCCAGTTGGGAATCAGGCTGGTAGGCATTACCACCATGCTCGGGCGATCCAGGCGTCCGGCGTTCTTCTCGCTGAGAATGTGCGCCAATGTCTGTAGGGTTTTGCCCAAGCCCATGTCGTCCGCGAGAATCCCGCCGACCTCAAGTTGCCGCAGCGACTGCATCCAGCTCAAGCCTTCGAGCTGATAAGGACGCAGCGTCGCATTCAGCCCCTTCGGTGCTTTGGCGCTGTAATCGCGGATGTCGCGCAAGCGCTGGGCGAAGCTGCGAATCTGCTCGCCACCCTCCCAGAGCAGGGGAATGCCTTCCAGCGAATTCAGGCGCGTGGCGTCGGCCTTGCTCAGGCGCAGGGTGGTTTCGCCCGGCTCCTGAAGATAGAACTCGCCAAGGGTCGCCAGCACCGGTTTCAGGCGACCGAGGGGCAGGGCAACTTGCAACGGCCCGTGCTCGCTGTTGCGTTGCGGGATGTTCACCAGAATCAGTTCATCATCGCGACGGCGGGCGAGACGTTCCGGGTTGAGGATTTCCGTGTGCGAACGCATCAGGTTGAGCAGGATCGGCAGCAGGCTCAGGCGCTCACCGTTGACGATGATCCCGAGCTCCAGATCGAACCAGTCGCGTTCCGGCGTCTGCTCGACGGTGGCGTACCAGTCGTCCACGGCAGTCAGGTCGAAACCGAACTCATCATCGACCAGCAGCTCCCAGCCCTGGGTGCGCAGCTTCGGCAGATCGTTGAGGGTGAACGTCAGCCAGGCGCTGTCGTTGACCATCTCGTAGAGTTCTCCGGCGCTTTCCGGCAGGGCTTTGCTCTGCCGGGTGGCGATGCGGAAACCGAGAATTCGCAACTGCTCGCGGTAGCTTTGCTCGACGTCCGGATGGCGCTTGACCCGCAGGGTCTGCGCTTCCTGGCGAATCAGAATGTCGCTGTTCTTCTGGCCGCTGACGTATTCGTCGAGGTAACTGAAGGACAGCGCCGCGCGATGTTGGATATAACGCTGCATTTTGCCGTTACGCGGTTCGAATGCGCTGAACTCGACGCTGGCCAGCCACAAGCGCGGCACCGGTTGCACGTTGTCCACCAGCACTTGCGGCGGCGCTTTCGGGCTGCGGTTTTCCAGTACGGCCTGGAGTTTTTCCAGCAGTTCGGCGTCTTTGGCGGCGGCGGGGTATTCGAGGGTTTCCTGCACTTGCAGCAACACCGCCGCGCAATGTTTGCAGTTGCTGTGCACCGGGCAGGTGCAGGTGGCGTCGACCATCAGCAGCGTGCCTTTGGCCGACTCGCGCAGATGAATCGTCTGACGGTACACATTACCGCCAGAACCTTCGCAGCTGGCGGTAATGGTCGCGTCGCCGACCTGCACGAATCGCACCCGGTTTTCCAGGGCATAGCGGCGGCCACGCTCCAGGCTTTGTTCCTTGAACCGACTGACCCAGGAGGAGGCCAGCGGTTTACTCAGAGGCGGGGACATAAGGACTTCAGTCAGTCCGGAATGGCTTCAGGCGCTTCCCGAGGCGCGGGCGCCGTCAGTGAAGTGATCTTGATCAGCAGGGCCAGGTGGCCGTTATCGAGGTAGTTGAGTTGGCCATTTTTGGTATGGCTGTCCTGTTTCAGGCGCTCGCTGGCGGTGACCATGCCGTTGGCGTCGATCTGGTTGACCCAGAAGTCGGCGTTCACGTCGGTGAAGCGCCCGAGCTTCATTTCAATCGTGCCTTCGATCGGGAACTGGCCGAACTGCTCCTGACCTTCGCTGACCGCCACTTTGGCAGGCGTCTCGCCCAGCGTCTGCTGCCAGGCTTTGTGCATCAGCACGCTGTATTCGCCGCTTGCGGTGAGTTTGGTCACAACGTCGTTCAGCGCCGGCGTGCGTTTACTGTCATCGCTCAGCCGCTGGGCGCCCGCCGCCCAGTCTTCCGGTGCCGCGCGGCTGACAATCGCCGGGACGGCGTTCTGGCGTACCAGAATCATTTCGACCTGATACAGGTCATCGGCAAACGCCGTCGGTGCTACCAGAGTCAGTAGCAAGGTCAATGAGCGAAACAGGCGCATGCGGCGTCCTTCAAGCAGTTTTCGGGATGAGGCGCTCGAACAGCGCCTCCACAGTATTAAAGCGCTCTTCCGGGCGCTCCATCGGCACCTGGAACTTGAACATCGTGGCGCCTTCGAATTTGTAGCGTTTTGGCTGACTCTGGATCAGTTTGATCAGGGTCATCGGGTCGACCGGCGTCTGCGCCGCGAACTCGATGCGTCCGCCTTGCGGACCGCCATCGACTTTCTTGATGCCCAACTGTTCGGCCTGCAATTTCAGCGCCGTGATGCGTACCAGATTCTTGGTTGGCTCCGGCAGCAGACCAAAGCGGTCAATCATCTCGACCTGCAGATCCTTCAGACCTTCCTCGTCGGTGGCCGAAGCGATGCGTTTGTAAAGGATCAGGCGTGCGTGAACGTCCGGCAGGTAATCTTCCGGAATCAGCGCCGGCACCCGCAGGTTGACCTCCGGGCCACCGCCGAGCGGTTGATCGAGGTTCGGCTGTTCGCCCTTGCGGATCGACTTCACCGCGCGCTCGAGCATTTCCATGTACAGCGTGAATCCAACGGCCTGAATCTGCCCGCTCTGGCCGTCGCCCAGCAGTTCGCCGGCGCCACGGATTTCCAGGTCGTTGGTGGCCAGCACGAAGCCAGCGCCAAGATCCTGAGTATTGGCAATCGCCTCCAGACGTTTTTCCGCATCGCCGGTGATCTGCTGGCGCGGTGGGGTCAGCAGGTAGGCGTAAGCCTGGTGGTGGCTACGCCCAACGCGGCCGCGCAACTGGTGCAACTGCGCCAGACCGAACTTGTCGGCACGCTCGATGATGATGGTGTTGGCGCTCGGCACGTCGATGCCGGTCTCGATGATGGTCGAGGCGATCAGCACGTTGAAGCGCTTGTGGTAGAAGTCGCTCATCACCTGTTCGAGTTCGCGTTCGCGCATCTGCCCGTGGCCGATGCCGATTCGCGCTTCCGGCACCAGTTCGGCCAGTTCGGCGGCGCATTTCTCGATGGTTTTCACGTCGTTGTGCAGGTAATAGACCTGACCGCCACGCAGCAACTCACGCAGCAGGGCTTCTTTGACCGTGCTCTTGTTCTGCTCCATGACGAAGGTGCGCACCGACAGGCGTCGCGCCGGTGGTGTGGCGATGATCGACAGGTCGCGCATGCCCGACACCGCCATGTTCAGCGTGCGCGGAATCGGCGTGGCGGTCAGCGTAAGAATGTCGACTTCGCTGCGCAGGGCCTTGAGCTGCTCCTTCTGACGGACACCGAAACGGTGCTCTTCGTCGATGATCACCAGCCCGAGGTTTTTGATTTTGACGTCATCCTGCAGCAACTTGTGAGTGCCGATGACGATGTCGATATTGCCTTCGGCCAGTTGGGCCACCGCTGCGTTGACTTCCTTGGCCGACTTGAAGCGGCTCATCACTTCCACGGTCACCGGCCAGTCGGCGAAGCGGTCGCGGAAGCTGTTGTAGTGCTGCTGGGCGAGCAGGGTGGTCGGCACGAGGATCGCCACTTGCTTGCCGCCGTGCACGGCGATGAACGCGGCGCGCATGGCGACTTCGGTCTTGCCGAAACCCACATCGCCGCAGACCAGGCGATCCATCGGCTTCGGCGCGAGCATGTCTTCGCGCACGGCTTCGATGGTGGATTGCTGGTCCGGGGTTTCTTCGAACGGGAAACCGGCGCTGAACGTCGCGTAATCGGCCTTCGGATCGGCAAACGCATAACCTTCGCGGGCGGCGCGACGGGCGTAGATGTCGAGCAGTTCGGCAGCCACGTCGCGGACCTGTTCAGCGGCCTTGCGCTTGGCTTTCTGCCAGGTCTCGGAGCCGAGGCGGTGCAGCGGGGCCAGTGCGTCGTCGCTGCCGGTGTAACGGGCGATCAAATGCAGGTTGGCCACCGGCACGTAGAGCTTGGCGTTCTCGGCGTATTCGAGGGTCAGGAATTCGGCAGCCTGATTGTCGATTTCCAGAATCGTCAGGCCGAGATAACGACCGACACCATGGTCGATGTGCACCACCGGCGCGCCTTCGCGCAGCTCGGTGAGGTTCTTGATCACCGCATCGTTGTTGGCATCGGCGCGCTTTTCGCGACGGCGACGCTGCATCACGCGCTGGCCGAACAGCGGACTTTCCGCGACCAGTGCCAGCGCCGGGTCGTCCAGCATCAGGCCTTCGTCGAGCGGGGCAATGGTGATCGCCAGGCGATCCTTGCTTGCGACAAAGTCCGGCCAGCTGTCGACGGTTTTCGGCCGCAGCTTCAGGCGATCCAGCAACTCCAGCAGCACCTCGCGACGACCGGCGGATTCGGCGGTGAACAGCACGCGTCCGGGGAATTCATCGAGGAATGCCGAGAGTGCAGCAAGCGGCTGGGTAGCTTTGGCTTCGATCGCCAGATTCGGCAAGGCCTGCGCCGGGAAGCGCTCGCGGCCGGCACCGGTTTCCACGTCCTGCTGGCTGGCGACCACGCGCGGCCAGTTCTTCAGGCGAGCGAAGCAGTCTTCCACCGGCAGGAACAGTTCGGCCGGCGGCAATAAAGGACGCGAGGGATCGACGCGGCGTTCTTCATAACGATTGCGCACATCGTTCCAGAAGTTTTCCGCCGCCTGCTCGATGCCCGGCAGCGAGAACACTTGGGTATCTTGCGGCAGGTAATCGAACAGGGTCGAGGTTTCTTCGAAGAACAGTGGCAGGTAGTACTCGATACCGGCCGGCGTGATGCCGCTGCTCAGGTCCTGGAAGATCGGGCAGCGGCGGAAATCGACGTCGAAGCGCTCGCGAAAGCGCGCCTTGAAGCGGGTGACCGCCTCTTTTTGCAGCGGGAATTCCTTGGCCGGCAGCAGCTTGACCGAATCGACTTTGTCGATGGAGCGCTGATTTTCCGGATCGAAGGTGCGCAGGGTTTCGATTTCGTCGTCGAACAAGTCGATGCGATAGGGCAGTTTGCTGCCCATCGGGAACAGGTCGATCAGTGCACCGCGGACCGTGAACTCACCGTGCTCGTAGACGGTGTCGACGTAGCGATAGCCGCTGGCTTCGAGCCGCGAGCGCATCTGCTCGACATCGAGTTTCTGCCCGACATCCAGCACCAGGCTGCTGCCGAGCAGGAATTTAGTCGGCGCCAGACGATGCAGGGCGGTGGTGATCGGCACCACCAGCACGCCATGTTCCAGCTCCGGCAGCCTATAAAGGCTGGCGATGCGCTGAGAAATGATGTCCTGGTGCGGCGAAAACAGATCGTAGGGCAGGGTTTCCCAGTCCGGGAAATGCAGCACCGGCAAATCCGGGGCGAAGAAACTCAGCTCCTGTTCCAGCCGTTCGGCACTCTGGCTGTCGGCGGTCAAAAGCAGCGTGAAGCGCTTGGCAGCGCTGGCAGCCTCGGCAATCGCCAGGCTCAGGGCGGCACCGGGGAGGTTGCCCCAGTGCTGTTTACCTGCCGCAGCAGGGAGAAGCGGTAGACGCAGAACAGGCACGGAAGGTTGAGCTCCAGGCGTTGCGACAAAGTCGGTAATTGTAGCGGCGTCCGGTGCCGCCTGTCAGTTGCAGGATGCGTCTATCTGCACCGTTTGGGAAAAATGTAGTGGTAACCATAAAAACCAGCGCTTTTTTTACGGTTATGTAGTGCCAAAAGTCGGTGGTGTTACGGAGGGTTACAGACATCGTCTAACAGTCGTCGAAAAACTGACTGCGCTGGAAGCCCCGGTTTTACTGGGCTGGCGGAGAGCGTTATTTTTTTGGACGGGTTTTTGTTACCGATTGCGCGACAGGCGCGCATTGCTACAAGAGGTTCTCGGCGGCATAATGTAGCCCCTTTTTTCTGCCCCTACATGTGGAAGGTTACCGTGACTCAGAAGCCCGACCAGTGTCTTGGTGAATGGATCGACCGTGAAGCACTCGCAGAAGCGATGATTCCGCTTATCGGTCAGCTCTACCGCAACAACAACGTGGTGAGCTCGATCTATGGCCGCAGCCTGATCAACCAGTCTGTCATCGCGATTCTCAAAGCTCACCGCTTTGCTCGCCACCGCTCTGCCGACGACAGCGAACTCTCCGTCCACGAAACATTCCCACTGCTCAAGGCCATGAGCGAGCTCAAGCTCGGCGCGGCCTCGGTAGATCTGGGCAAGCTGGCGTACAAATTCCGTAACGAAGGCAACGGCCGCACCGCCGAGCAGTTCGTGCGTGAAGAAATGGCTGACGTGGTTGGCCAGCAAAACGCTTCGGCCCGCAAAGGCACCGACGTTGTGCTGTACGGCTTCGGTCGTATCGGCCGTCTGCTGGCGCGTATCCTGATCGAGAAAACCGGTGGCGGCGACGGCCTGCGTCTGCGTGCCATCGTGGTGCGCAAGGGCGCCGAAAACGACCTGACCAAACGCGCCAGCCTGCTGCGTCGCGATTCGGTACACGGTTCGTTCAACGGCACCATCACCATCGACGAAGAAAACAACACCATCACCGCCAACGGCAACCTGATCCAGGTTATCTACGCGAAGAACCCTACCGAAGTGGACTACACCCAGTACGGCATCAAAGATGCGCTGCTGGTGGACAACACCGGTGTATGGCGTGATGCCGATGGCCTGGGCCAGCACCTGGCGTGCCCGGGTATCGACCGCGTTGTTCTGACCGCACCTGGCAAGGGCAAGCTGAAGAACATCGTTCACGGTATCAACCACAACGAAATCACGGCTGACGACAAGATCGTGTCCGCCGCTTCCTGCACCACCAACGCCATTGTGCCGGTGCTGAAAGCCGTGAATGACAAGTTCGGCATCATCAACGGTCACGTCGAAACCGTTCACTCGTACACCAACGACCAGAACCTGATCGACAACTTCCACAAAGGCGATCGCCGTGGCCGTAGCGCCGCGCTGAACATGGTGATCACCGAGACCGGTGCTGCCACCGCTGCTGCCAAGGCCCTGCCTGAGCTGGCCGGCAAGCTGACCGGTAACGCGATCCGCGTTCCGACGCCGAACGTGTCCATGGCCATTCTCAACCTGAACCTTGAGAAAGCCGCCTCCCGTGAAGAGATGAACGAGTACCTGCGCTACATGGCGCTGCACTCCGATCTGCACAAGCAAATCGACTTCGTCAATTCGCAGGAAGTGGTTTCGACCGACTTCGTTGGCTCGCGCCACGCCGGTGTGGTCGACGCTGAAGCGACCATCGTTCAGGACAACCGCGTTGTTCTGTACGTCTGGTACGACAACGAGTTCGGCTACAGCTGCCAGGTGGTTCGCGTGATGGAGGACATGGCCGGTGTAAACCCGCCAGCGTTCCCGCGCTAAGCCTTAGCTGCAATTGAAAACGCCCCGACTCTGGTCGGGGCGTTTTTGTTTGCGCGCGATTTGCCTTAGCGGGGGATGGCGGCTTGGGCCGTGCGCAGTTCGTGCCTGTTGCCACGGAATAGCACCAGCGTGGCGATCAGGCCCAATACGGCTGCGCCACTGAGCCAGATCCCCGGCGCCGCCTTGTTGTCCAGCACATGAATCAGATAAGTGCAGGCCGCCGGGGTAAAGCCACCGAAGGTCGCGGTCGCCAGGCTGTAGGCCAGCGAGAAACCGGTCGTACGAACTTCTACCGGCATGATTTCGGTGAGTGCCACCACCATTGCCCCGTTGTACGAGCCGTACAGGAAGGACAGCCACAGCTCGACGATCAGCAAATGGCTGAAGCTCGGGTTCGCCACCAGCCACGACAGCGCCGGATAAGCGGTCAGGATCGCCAGAATCGTCGCCGCCAGCAGTAGGGGTTTACGCCCAACCTTGTCAGACACCGCGCCCATCACCGGCAGCCAGAAGAAGTTCGACAGACCGATGCACACGGTCACCAGCAACGCATCGAAGTCCGACAGGTGCAGTTCCGCCTTGCCGAACGTCGGTGTGTAGGCCGTGATCAGGTAGAACGACACCGTGGTCATGACCACCAACGCCATGCCGGCGATGACGATGCCAAAGTTCTGACCGATCGAACGGATGATTTCCTGCAGGGTAGGGCGATGTTTGCGCGCCTGGAACTCCGGAGTTTCCTCCAGCGAGCGGCGGATGACGAAAATCACCGGGACGATCATGCAGCCGATCAGGAACGGCACGCGCCAGCCCCAGTCGCCCATCTGTTCCGGGCTCAGCCAGTGGTTGAGGCCGACCCCGAGCAGGCCGGCGAATACCACCGCCGCCTGCTGGCTGGCGGACTGCCAACTGACGAAAAAGCCCTTGCGGCCCGGTGTGGCGATTTCCGCCAGATACACCGACACACCGCCCAATTCGACGCCGGCCGAGAAACCTTGCAGCAATCGCCCGAACAGCACGATCAGCGGTGCAGCGACGCCCAGGGTGGCGTAGCCCGGCACGCAGGCAATCAGCACGGTGCCGGCCGCCATCATGGCCAGCGTGATGATCAGGCCTTGGCGCCGGCCGTGTCGGTCGATGTAGGCACCGAGAAAAATCGCCCCCAACGGACGCATCAGGAAGCCGGCGCCGAAAGTGGCCAAGGAAAGCATGAGGGACGCGAAGGCGCTGTCGGTAGGGAAGAAGGTCTTGGCAATGGCCGTGGCATAGAAGCCGTAGACCATAAAGTCGAACATCTCGAGAAAGTTGCCGCTGACAACGCGAAAAATCGCCTTGCCTTTGCCGGTCGTGGAAGACATGGGTAGGTACTCGCTCTAAATCTTGTAAGAAAGCGTTGCGCTCGTAGCCCATAATGGCCGGCGCGGTTTTGCGGGGAGATGAAGAATTGTTAACTGGACGCTGGGTGATTCTCGTGCTGCTGACCGGGTTTTTGTCCGGCTGCGGCAACGGTGATTCCCTGGAGACTTTCGGCGGCCCGACGATGGGCAGCACCTATTCGATCAAGTACGTGCGCCACGCCAATCTGCCTGCGCCGCAGGAGGTGCGTGTCGAAGTGGAAAAAATCCTCGCGGACGTCGACCGGCAGATGTCGACTTACCGTGCGGACTCCGACATCTCGCGCTTCAATGCATTGCCGGCTGATCGCTGTCAGGTCATGCCCGCGCCGGTCCTTGAATTGATCCGCGTGGGCGAGCAGCTGTCGCAACAAAGCGAAGGCTCCTACGACCTCACCGTAGAACCGCTGATGAATTTGTGGGGTTTCGGCCCGCAAGGCCGTGAAGAAAAAGTCCCGGATGTGGCGGCGCTGGCCGAAGTGCGGCAGCGCGTCGGTCATCAGCACCTGCGCATCGACGGTGACCGGTTGTGCAAGGACGCGGCGGTCGAGGTGGATTTCAACAGCATCGCCGCCGGTTACGCGGTCGACACCATTGCCGCGCGGCTCCAGGCTCTGGGCATACATGATTACCTTGCCGAAGCCACCGGCGAGCTCAAGGCATCCGGCAAGAAGCCCGACGGTTCGCCATGGCGCATCGCACTGGAAGAACCGCGCGACGATCAGCAGCTTGCAGAGCGCGTCATCAATGTCGATGGCTACGGCCTCTCCACGTCCGGCGACTACCGCAACTTTTTTCAGCAGGATGGCCGGCGTTATTCCCACACCTTCGATGCCCGGACCGGTGCGCCGGTCCTGCATGACTTGGCGTCGGTCACGGTAATTCATCCTTCAGCGCTGATGGCCGATGGACTATCGACGCTGTTGCTGATTCTCGGCCCTGAAAGGGCCTGGGACTATGCCGAAAAACACGACATTGGTGCATTCTTTGTGATTCGTGCCGATAAAGGTTTCGTCACACGCACCAGTCACGCGTTCGAACGGCTCAGTGGCGCAAAAGTTGACTGAGAACAGTACGAAAGCTGGCGTTGTAGTGCATGCAAAAGTAGCCTACGACGCGACCAAGGGTTAATGTGCGCGGCGTTGACGCTTCTATAGACTGTGTCCGGGTTTTCTACTGGCCCCCAATTGTTCCTTCGCGCCGTCGTTCGGCGTGATTTAGCCGCCGGTGCTGCTGGCATCGCGGCCTGTTCTGAGGAGTACGCATGGCTGTCTACAACTACGACGTGGTGGTGCTGGGTTCCGGCCCGGCGGGAGAAGGCGCGGCAATGAACGCCGCCAAAGCAGGGCGCAAGGTGGCGATGGTCGACAGCCGTCGCCAGGTCGGCGGCAACTGCACCCACCTGGGCACCATCCCGTCCAAGGCCCTGCGTCACTCGGTGCGGCAGATCATGCAGTTCAACACCAACCCGATGTTCCGTGCGATCGGCGAGCCGCGCTGGTTCTCCTTCCCGGACGTGTTGAAAAGCGCCGAGAAAGTCATTTCCAAACAAGTCGCTTCGCGTACCGGCTACTACGCCCGTAACCGCGTCGACGTGTTCTTCGGTACCGGCAGCTTCGCCGACGAGCAAACCATCGAAGTGGTCTGCGCCAACGGCGTGGTCGAGAAACTGGTGGCCAAGCACATCATCATCGCCACCGGTTCGCGTCCTTATCGCCCGGCGGACATCGATTTCCACCACCCGCGTATCTACGATAGCGACACCATCCTCAGCCTCGGCCACACCCCGCGCAAACTGATCGTTTACGGCGCCGGCGTGATCGGTTGCGAATACGCCTCGATCTTCAGCGGTCTGGGCGTGCTGGTCGAGCTGGTGGACAACCGTGGTCAGTTGTTGAGCTTCCTCGACTCGGAAATCTCCCAGGCGTTGAGCTACCACTTCAGCAACAACAACATCACCGTGCGTCACAACGAAGAGTATGACCGCGTCGAAGGCGTGGACAACGGCGTGATCCTGCACCTGAAGTCCGGCAAGAAGATCAAGGCCGACGCCTTGCTCTGGTGCAACGGCCGTACCGGTAACACCGACCAGTTGGGTCTGGAAAACATCGGGGTCAAGGTCAACAGCCGTGGCCAGATCGAAGTCGACGAGAACTACCGCACCTGCGTGCAGAATATCTATGGCGCCGGTGACGTGATCGGCTGGCCGAGCCTGGCCAGTGCCGCCCACGACCAGGGCCGTTCCGCCGCTGGCAGCATCGTCGACAATGGCAGCTGGCGTTTCGTGAATGACGTGCCGACCGGCATCTACACCATTCCGGAGATCAGCTCGATCGGCAAGAACGAGCAGGAGCTGACCCAGGCCAAAGTGCCGTACGAAGTGGGCAAGGCGTTCTTCAAGAGCATGGCGCGGGCACAGATCGCCGGCGAGCCGCAAGGCATGCTGAAGATCCTGTTCCACCGTGAAACCCTCGAAGTGCTGGGCGTTCACTGCTTCGGTTATCAGGCGTCGGAGATCGTGCACATCGGTCAGGCGATCATGAACCAGCCGGGCGAGCTGAATACCCTGAAGTACTTCGTCAACACGACGTTCAACTACCCGACCATGGCCGAAGCCTATCGGGTAGCGGCGTACGACGGCCTCAACCGGCTTTTTTGACGGGCTCCGGCCGGTGGCCTGAGCCGGCCGGGGAGACCGATTTCAGCCATTCCCGAGGGTGGCAGTGGCCAAACCGGGAAAGTCTGTAATCAGGCTGTCAACGCCGAAGTCGGCGAGTCTGCGCATCAGCGCAGGCTCGTTGACGGTCCACACCGACACATGCAGCCCCTGACGCTGCGCCTTTTGCAGGCGTTCCGGCGTACACAGCGTCCAGTTCAACGCCAGAATCTCGCAACCGTAACTCTGTGCGACCTTCAACGGGTCGAGCCAGGCGTATTCGGCCACCAGGCCGCGCGATACGTCGGGCACCAGATCCAGTGCAGCCTTCAACACTTCCCGCGAACTCGAGGTGATTGTCACCTTGTCGAGCAGCCCGTGTCTGACTGCCATTTCGCGGATCGCCAGCACGGTGGTCGCGGCGCGGGTGCGAGAAGCGCTTTTGACTTCCAGCTGCCAGTGCTCGAAATCACACTTTTCGAACAGTTCTTCCAGCGTTGGAATCGGGCATGGCTTGATCCAGCCCGGACCGCCCTTGCGCGCGTCGTAGGTCACCAGCTCGGCGGCGGTGTGCTCGACCACCTTGCCGCGCCGGTCGGTGGTGCGCTTGAGGGTCGGGTCGTGGATGACCATCAGCTCGCCGTCCTTGGACAGGTGCAGGTCCAGCTCGCAACGGCGAACGCCGTGCTTGAGACATTCCTGAAAACTGCTCAGGGTGTTTTCCGGTGCTTCGCCCTTGGCGCCGCGGTGGCCGTAGATAAGGGTCACGGTTCTTCCTTAATTTAGATGCCTGATTCGTTCTGTTCGCGGGCCAGACGTCGTTCCTGGGCCTGCTTCTGCAAGATATAGCGGGCGAGCAACTGGCGCTGGGCATCGGTCAAGTGTTCGAACTCGGTGCCGACGTCGTAGCCGTCGCCCTTGCGGTCGCAATGGGTCACGCGGGCGCGCAGCAGCAGGCCAAGCGCCTGGGGCATCAGAACCAGTTTCACCGACAGGTGCGCGCCGGTGGCGATCGGGGTAGGGTGCTGAAAGTCGATGCCGCCCTCGGAGATGATCACCGGTTGCGGCTCGCCGATATGGCCGAGCACGGTCAGGGCGACCACCTGGCTGAGCAGGTCGATGCGTTTGTTCTGGGATTTCAGGAACGCCGCGATGGCGCGGTCGCGTTCGCTGATCTGGCGCAGCAGGTGCTGCGACTCGAATTCGCTCAGGTGCAATTCGCTGAGCAGGTTGAACAGTGGAGAAGCATCCTGCAACACTTCCTGGCCTGCGGCTTCGGGAGCGGACAGGGGCCGAATTTCCAGTGCGATCGTGTCCTCGATACGGTAGTATTCGCGGCGATCTTCTTCATCTAATGTCGACATGGCGAACCCATGGTAGCGGCGGTGGTCTGAGTGTAAAGCTGGTTATCGACCCCCGCCACAAGGACGTTCCTTTTCCCTCCGAACAAGCCCCGACATGTTCAGACCTCTCTTCGTATTTATCGGCACGCGTTATACCCGTGCAAAGCGTCGCAATCATTTTGTGTCATTCATTTCCCTGACTTCGATGATCGGGCTCGCCCTTGGCGTGGTCGTGATGATCGTGGTGCTGTCGGTAATGAACGGCTTCGATCATGAGATGCGCACCCGCGTGCTGGGCATGGTGCCCCACGCGACCATCGAGTCCGGTGAAGCCATCAACGACTGGCCGAGCCTGGCTGCCAAGGTCAAGCAGAACCCGCAGGTGGCGGCCGTTGCGCCGTTCACCCAGATGCAGGGGTTGCTGACCAACAACGGCCAGGTGTCCAAAGTGTTGCTCAATGCCATTGATCCGGCGCTGGAGCGCAACGTTTCGATCATCGACAACTTCATGAAGCAGGGCAAACTCGACGATTTGACGCCGGGCAGCTTCGGCATCGTGATTGGCGACAAGGCCGCGACCAAGCTCGGCGTGGGCATCGGTGACAAGATCACCTTCGTCGCGCCGGAGGTCAGTGTGACCCCGGCCGGGATGTTCCCGCGCATGAAGCGCTTCACCGTGGTCGGCATCTTCCATGTCGGCGCCGGTGAACTGGACGGCTATCTGGGCGTGACCAACCTGCAGGATCTGGCGAAGATGCATCGCTGGAAGCCTGATCAGGTGCAGGGCCTGCGCCTGAAGTTCGACGATCTGTTCCAGGCCCCGCGTGAGGCGTGGAACATCGCCCAGCGCCTCGGCGAAGACCGTTACTACGCCCGCGACTGGACCCGTACCCACGGCAACCTGTATCAGGCGATCCGCATGGAAAAAGCCATGATCGGCCTGCTGTTGCTGCTGATCGTCGCGGTGGCGGCTTTCAACATCATTTCCACGCTGGTGATGGTGGTGAATGACAAGAAGGGCGATATCGCCATTCTGCGCACACTGGGCGCCACGCCGGGCACGATCATGCGCACGTTCATGGTGCAGGGCACGGTGATCGGCGTGGTCGGCACGGCCATCGGCGCCGTGGTCGGGATCTTCGCCGCGCTCAACGTCAGCGCCGCGATTTCCGCCCTCGAAGGCGTGATCGGACACAAATTCCTCAACGCCGACGTGTATTTCATCGATTACCTGCCGTCGCAGGTGCAGAGCCAGGACGTGGTCATGGTCTGCGCCGCTGCGTTGGTCCTGAGTTTCCTCGCCACCCTGTATCCAGCCTGGCGTGCCGCGCGCACCCAGCCGGCGGAGGCGCTACGTTATGAGTGAGTCGGGCATGAGTGAAAAAGCAATCTTGAGCTGCCGCAACCTGGGCAAATCCTACGAGGAAGGCCCGGAGTCGGTGGAAGTGCTGGCCAACCTGCAACTGGAACTGCATCCGGGCGAGCGGGTGGCGATCGTCGGCAAATCCGGTTCGGGCAAAAGTACCTTGCTCAACCTGCTGGGCGGTCTCGACACGCCAACCAAGGGCGGTGTCTGGCTCGACGGTGAAGAGCTGTCGGCGCTGAGCGAAAAGAAGCGTGGCCTGCTGCGTAACCGCGCCCTCGGGTTCGTGTACCAGTTCCACCACCTGCTGCCGGAATTCACCGCGCTGGAAAACGTCTGCATGCCGCTGCTGATCGGCAAGACCGCGATCCCGGAAGCACGTCAGCGTGCCACGGCGTTGCTGGAACGGGTCGGCCTGGGTCATCGCCTGGAGCACAAACCGGCAGAGCTGTCCGGTGGCGAACGCCAGCGCGTGGCCATCGCCCGGGCGCTGGTGAACAATCCAGGGCTGGTGATGCTCGACGAGCCGACCGGCAACCTCGACTCCCACACCGCTGAAGGCATTCAGGATCTGATGCTGGAACTCAGCACTTCGATGCGCACGGCGTTTCTGGTGGTGACTCACGACATGAACCTGGCTCGCCAGATGGACCGCGTCCTGCAACTGCAGGAAGGTTGCCTGACCCCCATCTGACGGCTTGAAACCCGATGTCTGAAAAAGCGTCGGGTCTTTTATTTTTATACGGTGCCCCAGCGAATGTTCAGACCGTTATCGATCTTTATCGGCACGCGCTATACCCGCGCCAAGCGCCGCAATCGCTTTGTTTCGTTCATTTCGATGACCTCGATGATCGGCCTCGCCCTCGGCGTGCTGGCAATGATCGTGGTGTTGTCGGTGATGAACGGCTTCCAGCGCGAAATGAGCTCGCGCATTCTTGGCATGGTGCCCCACGCGACCATCGTCGGCGTCAAGCCGATCGACGACTGGCAGCCAGTGGCCGCCGCCGCGATGAAGAACCCGCAAGTGACGGCCGCCGTGCCGTTCACCGAGATGGAAGGCATGCTGTCCTACAAGGGCATGATGCAGCCGATCCAGATCAGCGGCGTCGACCCGGCTCAGGAAGGCAAGGTGTCGATCGTTGCCCAGCACATTGTTCAGGGTCGTCTCGATGCCTTGAAACCGGGTGAGTTCGGCGTAGTGCTGGGCGAAATCACCGCTCGGCGTTTTCGCCTCAACGTCGGCGACAAGATCACCCTGATCGTGCCGGAAGTCAGCACTGCACCGGGCGGCATCACCCCGCGCATGCAGCGCCTGAACGTGGTCGGCGTGTTCAAGGTTGGCGCCGAACTCGACGGTTCCATGGGCCTGATCCACGTCTCCGACGCCGCGACCATGCAGCACTGGGAGCCGAATCAGGTGCAGAGCGTGCGTCTGGCGGTGAAGGATCTGTACGCTGCGCCGAAGGTTTCATCGGACATTGCCAGCGGCCTCGGCACCGACTTCAAGGCTGACGACTGGACCCACACCCAGGGCAGTCTGTTCAGCGCGATGAAGATGGAAAAAACCATGATCGGCCTGTTGCTGCTGATGATCGTCGCGGTGGCGGCGTTCAACATCATCGCGACCCTGATCATGGTGGTGAACGACAAAGGCGCGGACATCGCGATCCTGCGCACCATCGGCGCCACGCCACGGCAGATCATGGCGATCTTCATGGTGCAGGGCACGGTGATCGGCATCGTCGGCACCATCATTGGTGGCGTGCTGGGTGTGATTGCGGCGCTGAACGTCAGTGAGATGGTGGGCTGGGTCGAGCGGGTGACCGGGCAGCACATCTTCAGTTCGGACGTGTATTTCGTCAGCAACCTGCCATCGGAATTGCAGGGCGGCGACGTGCTGCTGATCTGCTCGGCGGGCTTCATCCTCAGCTTCCTGGCCACGGTTTACCCGGCCTGGCGAGCGGCAAAGATCGAACCGGCGCACGCGTTGCGCTATTCGTAAGTTCCCCCATTGAGGCCGGCATTGCCGGCCTCAGTCGCTTTTCGGCAACTCAATCACAAACCGCGTCCAGCCCTGAGCCGATTCGCAATGAATCTGCCCGCCATGAGCCCGGATGATCGACTGAGTAATCGCCAGCCCCAATCCCGCATGCTCGCTGCTGCCTTCCTGGCGCGCCGGATCCGCCCGGTAGAACCGGTCAAACAAACGCGGCAACAAGTCCGCAGAAATCCCTTCGCCACTGTTCTCCACGGTCACCCTCAAGGATTTCGCCTGCTCGGTGACCCGAATGCGCACCTCGCCGTTTGCAGGGGTAAAGCGCAACGCGTTATCCAGCAGATTCGATAGCGCCCGGCGCAACATCGCGCGATCCCCCTCGAGCTGCCCCGCACCGTCACGGCTCAGGATGACCTGAGCGTCTTCGGCCAGCGGCGCAAAAAACTCCAGCAACGCATCGGCTTCTTCAGCCAGCTCCAGCGGTTCACGCTTGGGCACCAGCAAACCGTGGTCAGCCTTGGCCAGATAAAGCATGTCGTTGACCAACTGCGCCATCCACTGCAGCTCTTCGAGGTTGCTGTGCAGTGCCTCGCGATAGTCTTCGAGAGGGCGAGGGCGGGTCAGGGTGACCTGGGTGTGGGTCAGCAGATTGGAAAGTGGTGTGCGTAGCTCATGGGCGATGTCGGCGGAGAACGCTGAAAGCCGCTGAAAAGAATCGTCGAGGCGTCCGAGCATGGCGTTGAAGCTGTGGGCCAATTCCGCGAGCTCTGCAGGCATCCGCGCTTCCGGCAGTCGGGCATTCAGCGATTGCGCCGAAATCCCACGGGCCACGGCACTCATGCGCCGTAACGGGCGAAGACCGCTGCGGGCAGCCCAGGCGCCGAGCAGCGCGGTGGCCAGCGCGGAGAGGCCGACAGTTAGCCAGATCAGATGCTGCATGCGTTGCAGGAAGTGCTGGTGGTGGGTGATGTCCAGCAGCAAGGTCAATTGCGGGGAATCGGATTTTCCCGGTTCAAGCGCGGCGTTGAGCAGGCGATAGTCGGTGCCGTTGTCGCTGATGGTGGCCAGGCCGGGCTGTTGCGGCAGGTTTGCGGGGGTATGCAACGAGCGCCCAAACCAGCGCTGGCCCTCAGGGCCGCTGACGCGCAACGTGATATCGCCCTGCTGGCTCAACTCGTCGGTGATGTGCGCTGCGTCGCTACCACTCAGCAGTGTCTGACGCACGCTGAGCAGTTTTCCTTCGAGCAGTTGCTGGTCGAGCTCGATGAAGTGGCCCTCGCTGGCCCGATTGAAAACGACCCCGGCGACCAGCGAAACCACGGCGGTACAGCCTGCAAACAACAGTGCCAGCCGGCCGCTCAAGGACAGTCTGCGCATCAGTCGGCACGCTCTTCAAGGACGTAACCCATGCCGCGAACGGTGTGAATCAGCTTGTTGGGGAAGTCGTCGTCGATCTTCAGGCGCAGTCGGCGAATCGCTACTTCGATGACGTTGGTGTCGCTGTCGAAGTTCATGTCCCAGACCTGTGAAGCGATCAGCGATTTGGGCAGCACTTCGCCCTGGCGGCGCAGGAGCATTTCCAGCAGGGCGAACTCCTTGGCGGTGAGGTCGATGCGTTGACCGCTGCGTTCGACCCGGCGGCGAATCAGGTCCAGGCTCAGATCGGCCAGGCGCAGGCTGGTTTCCTGGGGCGTGGAACTGCCGCGACGCAACAGGCTGCGCACCCGCGCGAGCAGTTCGGAGAAGGCGAACGGTTTGACCAGATAATCGTCGGCGCCCAGTTCGAGACCATGCACACGGTCTTCAACGGTGTCCTTTGCGGTCAAAAACAGGATCGGCGTTTCCAGACCGGCGCTGCGCACCGCTTGCAGGATTTGCCAGCCATTGCGTCCGGGCAGCATCACGTCGAGGATCAGCAGCGCATAGTCGCCACTCAACGCCAATTGCTGGCCGGTGGTGCCGTCGGCCACCAGTTCGGTGTTGAAACCGGCCTCGGTCAGGCCCTGGCGCAGGTACTGGCCGGTTTTGGGTTGGTCTTCGACGATCAGCAGTTTCATGGGCGACTCGGGTAGCGGGAACGAGGACGTTATACCGTGGGCAAACGCGGTGAGCGCCAACCTGACAAAGTTGTAATCTGCCTGTCAGGTCGCTGCCAGCGCAGGCGGGCTAGAGTTTCCCACAGGCTGAACCTTGATTTGTTGGAGTACGACTATGTTTTTGCGCAACCGTCTGGCCCTTGCCGCGTGTCTGCTGGCGCTCAATTCGCCGCTGTGGGCAGCGCCGGCGCACACCTATGACTTCGGCCAGCCGGCCCCGGCGGCCAAGGCCAGCCGCAGCATTGAAGTGGTGATGGGCGACATGAGCTTCGATCCGAAAGCGATCGAGATCAAGGCCGGTGAGACCGTTCGTTTTGTGCTGGTGAATAAAGGCCGGTTGCTGCATGAATTCAACCTTGGCGACGCGGCGATGCATGCAAAACATCAGCAGGAAATGTTGCAGATGCAGCAAAGCGGCATGCTGACGCCGACCGGCATGAAGGAAATGTCCCACGACATGGCGGGCATGGATCACGGCTCGATGGGGCATGGCATGAAGCATGACGACCCCAACAGCGTGCTGGTGGAGCCGGGCAAGACCGCCGAGTTGACCTGGACCTTCAGCAAAGCCGTGAATCTGGAGTTTGCCTGTAACATTCCCGGGCATTACCAGGCCGGAATGGTCGGCAAACTGACTGTCAGTCAGTAAGCACTCAAAGGCGGGAGCAAAGGCTGGTAGAATCCGCTGATTCTTCAGTCAGGTTTCCGCCATGCATCCCGCAGCCGAACATTCGCCGCTGGGCAAATCCAGCGAATACATCGCCACGTACACGCCATCCCTGCTGTTCCCGATTCCGCGCACTGCGAAATGGGCCGAGCTGGGCCTGACCGCCGAAACCCTGCCGTACAAAGGCGTGGATTTCTGGAACTGCTTCGAACTGTCGTGGCTGCTGCCGTCGGGCAAACCGGTGGTGGCGATCGGTGAATTCAGCATTCCGGCGGATTCGCCGAACATCATCGAATCCAAGTCGTTCAAGCTGTACCTGAACTCGCTGAACCAGACGCCGTTCGCCGATATCGCGAGCCTGGAAGCGACGCTGGTCAAGGACTTGTCTGCCGCTGCCGGCAAACCGGTGGGCGTGCGGGTCCGCAGCCTGAAAGACGTCGAAGCCGAAGGCGTTGTCGCGCTGCCGGGCGTGTGCATCGACGATCTGGACATCAGCGTCAGCAACTACGAACACCCGCGTCCTGAACTGCTGCGCTGCGACGATTCGCGCGTAGTGGAGGAGAGCGTGCACAGTCATCTGCTCAAATCGAACTGCCCGGTGACCAGTCAGCCGGACTGGGGCAGCGTGGTGGTGGAATACCGTGGCGCGGCGCTGGATCACGCCAGCCTGCTGGAATACATCGTCAGCTTCCGTCAGCACTCGGACTTCCACGAGCAGTGCGTGGAGCGGATCTTCCTCGACCTGCAGCGCCTGCTGAAACCGGAAAAACTCACGGTGTTTGCGCGTTATGTGCGCCGGGGCGGGCTGGACATCAACCCGTACCGCAGCACTGAAAGCGTGCAACTGCCGAACCACCGTCTGGTTCGTCAGTAACCCGTATCGCAGACATGAAAAAGCCCTGCCAGTGATGGCAGGGCTTTTTTGCATTCGCGGGGTCTCAGATGCCCATGCTGACCAGGGAATTCATGATGTTGCGCAGTGTGCCGGCGATGGTGGGGTGATCAACTTCAAAGCGCTCAACGGCCAGGTTCACGCCATCGGCAATGTTGGAGTCCTTGGTTTTGGTTTCCAGTTCAAGTTCCAGTTCGATCTGTTCCATCAGGGCATGTAGATCAGCGCGCTCGGCTTCGGTCAGCGGAGGATTTTGATCCAGTTGCTCGCGCAGGGCAGTGAGCTGTTTTTGCAGTTCTTGAGCGGGCATGGTTGTTTCCTTTTATCGAGAGGCACTGGCATAGACCGCAGCCGCGCGCCAAAGGTCTATGGCTCTCCTTAAGACTAATCCACTCTTGTCCAACCTGCATGATCCCGGTCAGGGCTTTTCGCCTTTGAGACGACGCAGGCTGATGTCCGCGAGGCAAGTGTCGAGCTCGCCCAGATGATCGATCACCGAGTGCACGCCCAGGCTGAACAGTTGCACGGTCGCCTTGCCGCGCAGTTGTTCGCGCTCCTTCTGGCTCAGGGCCTGCCATTCACTCGGCGCCAGGCCGCACAGTGAACCGCAGGACGCCAGGCCAATGGTCCACAACCCGGCATTGAGGCCCGATTGCAGCAGGCGCGGTTCGCCGCTGACCAGTACGCAACCGTCGAGGCGATCGACGTTCAATCCCATCAACGCTTGCCAGCAGGCGTTGGGCGCCGGCCAAGGATTGATTGTTGCCGAATATTGCGATGGTTTGATCCAGTCTGGCAGCGCCGATGCCAGTACCTGAGTGCTCGCGATGGACAACTCATCCAGCCAGGCGCAGGGAATTTGCTGGCGCTGCAGGCTGCGCAGGCTGTCGAGGGCGCCGGGTGTGACGTCGGCGTGTTCCGGGCCGACGCTGGTTTGATGACGGGCGCGGGCGCCGAAGTCCACCAGACAGCCGCTGAGTCCGAACAGCACGGCGGTCAGCGTCGGTGCCGCGAGGGGCAAGGCTTCGGCTCGAGGCATGGAAAACGTCCCTGAAATAGCGATCAGGCTAGGCAATGTCGGTGACAATTGCATGACAGGCCAATGACGAAGCGTCCTACAGTGGGTTTCACCGGGGGAACTGCCTAAAGCGCCGTTTCCGTCTTATACTGACGCACTAATCGCCGCGGCCCAGGTGCTGCGTCCGTACTATCCAAGGAGTTTTCTATGCGCTGGAGCCATCCTCTTGCTCAGCTTTGTGTATGTGCCAGCGTAATGCTGGTGCCGTTCGCCGCTCAGGCCGCAACGGAAGAAGATCCTTGGGAAAGCGTCAACCGTCCGATTTTCCAGTTCAACGATTTCGTTGATACCTATGCGCTGAAGCCTCTGGCGCAGGGCTATGAATTTGTTACTCCGCAATTCCTGGAAGACGGCATCCACAACATGTTCCGCAACGTCGGTGATGTCACCAACCTGGCGAACAACATTCTTCAGGCCAAACCGGCTGCGGCTGGCGTCGACACCGCGCGCCTGATCTTCAACACCACGTTCGGCCTGCTCGGTTTCTTCGACGTCGGCACCAAAATGGGCCTGAACCGCAGTGACGAAGACTTCGGCCAGACCCTCGGCTACTGGGGCGTGGGTAGCGGTCCTTACGTGATGCTGCCGCTGATGGGCCCGAGCACCCTGCGCGATGCACCGTCCAAATACGTCGACAGCTTCACCGGCCCGTACCGCTACATCAACGATGTGCCGGTGCGTAACTCGATTTTCGGCCTGAACATCGTCGACACCCGTGCCAGCCTGTTGTCCAGCGAGAAGCTGATCAGCGGCGACAAGTACACTTTCATCCGCAACGCCTACCTGCAGAACCGCGAGTTCAAGGTCAAGGACGGGCAGGTTGAAGACGATTTCTGATCTCGATTGATCGGTATGAAAGGGCGACCGCGAGGTCGCCTTTTTTGTGGGCGCGTCCAATGATCGGGTTACGGTACAAGCCGTTCTTATAACTGCGAGTGATTTGACAAACAAAGTCTCCAAGCGACCATCGGCGCATGCTTGAAACGCTCGAAGGATGGGAGTACCGTCTGCGCCTTAGAAGGGCACCTCTGGTGCAACCGTGTGCGGCGCGAATGCTCCGAAGCGGTGCAGCAGAGAGGCTAGAAAGCGAATCCAGTAGTCTGCGCCGGGCCGTTGCCCCGCCTGCTACGCCAACCTAATTCTGGCGCCGTTTGCCCACATGCCAAAAACCAGTGCCACGCTGCTGATAATCGATGATGACGAAGTAGTGCGCGCGAGCCTCGCGGCCTATTTGGAAGACAGTGGTTTCAGCGTCTTGCAGGCCAGTAACGGCCAGCAGGGTCTTCAGGTATTCGAGCAAGACACGCCCGACTTGGTCATCTGCGATCTGCGCATGCCGCAGATGGGCGGTCTCGAACTCATCCGTCAGGTCACTGAGCGGTCGCCGCAGACACCGGTGATCGTGGTCTCGGGCGCCGGCGTGATGAACGACGCGGTCGAGGCCCTGCGCCTGGGCGCGGCGGATTACCTGATCAAGCCTCTCGAAGATCTGGCCGTGCTCGAGCACTCCGTGCGCCGGGCCCTGGATCGTGCGCGTCTGCTGCTGGAAAACCAGCGCTACCGCGAGAAACTGGAAAAGGCCAACCGCGAACTCGAAGCCAGCCTGAACCTGCTCCAGGAAGACCAGAACGCCGGTCGCCAGGTGCAGATGAACATGCTGCCGGAAAGTCCGTGGGCCATCGACGAATTCAGGTTTGCGCACCAGATCATCCCGTCGCTGTACTTGTCGGGTGATTTTGTCGACTACTTCCGGGTCGACGAGCGCCGGGTGGCGTTCTACCTGGCGGACGTGTCCGGTCATGGCGCCTCTTCGGCGTTCGTCACCGTGCTGTTGAAGTTCATGACCACGCGCCTGCTGTTCGAATCCAAGCGCAACGGCACGCTGCCGGAATTCAAGCCTTCGGAAGTCCTCGGTCATATCAACCGGGGGCTGATCAGTTGTAAGCTGGGTAAACACGTCACAATGGTCGGTGGAGTCATCGACGAGGAGACCGGTTTGTTGACCTATAGCATCGGCGGCCATCTGCCGTTGCCTGTGTTGTACACGCCTGACAGTGTTCGCTACCTCGAGGGGCGCGGTCTGCCGGTGGGGCTTTTCAACGAAGCTACCTACGAAGACCACGTGCTCGAGCTGCCACCGACGTTCAGCCTGACGCTGATGTCTGATGGCATTCTGGATCTTTTGCCAGAGCCCACACTCAAAGAGAAAGAAGCCGCTTTACCGCAAAAGGTGAAGTCGGCGGGCGGCAGCCTGGATGGTCTGCGGCAGGTTTTTGGATTGGCCACGCTAGGGGAGATGCCGGATGATATCGCCCTGTTGGTGTTGAGCAGGAATCTTTGATGAGTACCGGTAGAATCCAGTTCGCCGAGCAGGACGGCACCTTCGTCCTGAAGTTCGTCGGTGAAGTTCGCCTGACCCTGTGTTCGGCGTTGGATGCGACTATTGAAAAAATCTTCACCGCGCTGAATTTCAACGCGATCGTGATCGATTTGACCGAAACCCGCAGCATCGACAGCACCACCCTGGGCCTGCTGGCCAAGCTGTCGATCCTGTCGCGGCAGAAGGTCGGCCTGCTGCCGACCGTGGTCACCACCCACGAGGACATCACCCGTCTGCTGCAGTCGATGGGTTTCGAGCAGGTGTTCAATATCGTCAATCATCCCGTGCCGTGCCCGGAATGCCTTGATGACCTGCCGGATCAGGACCAGTCGGAAGAGGTGGTGCGGATCAAGGTGCTCGAAGCGCACAAGATCCTCATGGGCCTGAACGACTCCAACCGCGAAGCCTTCCATGACCTGGTGAATGCCCTCGAACGGCACTGATCAGCCAGACCGCAAGGCACAAAAAAGGGCGAACCTGTGAGGGTTCGCCCTTTTTGCGTTTGCGCTCGGCCGATTACAGCTTGGCTTGCAGCAGCGCCTCGAGTTTTTCCTGGTCACGGGCAAACTGACGGATGCCTTCGGCCAGTTTCTCGGTGGCCATCGCGTCTTCGTTGGACAACCAGCGGAATTGCGCTTCGTTGAGGCTTAGACGCGCCTCGCCAGCGTGGCCCGGAGCGAGTTTGCGTTCCAGCTTGCCGGTGTCGGCTGCCAGTTTCTCGATCAGGTCCGGGCTGATGGTCAGGCGGTCGCAGCCGGCCAGTTGCTCGATCTGACTCAGATTGCGGAAGCTCGCGCCCATGACCACGGTCTTGTAGTCATTGGCCTTGTAGTAGTTGTAGATGCGCGTCACGGACTGCACGCCCGGATCGTCGGCACCGGTGTAGTCGTTGCCGTTGGCCTTCTTGTACCAGTCGTAGATGCGGCCCACGAACGGCGAGATCAGAAAGACGCCGGCATCGGCGCAGGCAGCGGCCTGAGCGAAGGAGAACAGCAGGGTCAGGTTGGTCTGGATGCCTTCCTTTTCCAGGATCTCGGCGGCGCGGATGCCTTCCCAGGTCGAGGCGATCTTGATCAGCACGCGGTCACGGCCGATGCCGGCCTTGTCGTACAGCTCGATCAGGCGGTGGGCACGTTTGAGCACTGCGTCCTTGTCGAACGACAGGCGCGCATCCACTTCAGTGGAAATGCGGCCCGGGATCACTTTGAGGATTTCCTGACCGACCGCGACGCCGAAACGGTCGCTGGCCAGGCCGACATCGCCCTTGCAGTCGCCGACGCTGGCGTTCAGCAGTTCGGCGTAAGCCGGGATGGCCGCTGCCTTGAGCAGCAGGGAAGGGTTGGTGGTGGCGTCGACCGGTTTGACCCGGGCAATCGCTTCGAAGTCGCCGGTGTCGGCCACGACGGTGGTGAACTGTTTGAGTTGTTCCAGCTTGGAAGTCATGAGCGTGCTCTGTCCTATGGGTCTGGTGACATTACCCGAGCACCGACAGCCACTCAAGGGCATGTCGGCGTATCGAGCGCCCCGGCGGCAACAACCTGAAAACGGCTGTTTGAAAGGCGGGGCGCGTATCGATCAATACGATGCCAAAAAGAACCACAGGTTCAAAGCAACTGACCCGCTGTACGGCTTAATCGGCATTCAAATGCGTCGAGACCGCCGTCTGTGCCGGTTTCGGCTGGCCGTCGGAGGTCAGCAGGCCGAAATTCTTCTCCCGGTCGTTGCTGCCCGACTCGCTGTTCTTCCATTCGTAAATCGACGTCAGTGGAATGTTGAGTTTTTTAACATCGGCGATGAACGCAGAGATTTTAGTGGCTTGCCCTTCCGGCCCGCCGTTGGAGGCGAGCGCCGAGACGCCCCATTCACTGATAACGCCCGGCAGACGGAAGTTTTGCTGGATGAAGGTCTGCGCGTTACTGATCTGCGTCGCGGTCATGCCGTAGGGGTGATAGGAAATGGCGTCCAGGCACTCAGGATAAGTGCCGAGGATGCTGTTGAGGGCCACGGTCGAGGCGGAGCCGGCCGTTGGCGGACGGGCAAAACCGAAGCCCACCAGAGGCGTCGATTGCGGTTTGCCCTGCAGCGTCTTGCACATGGCCGTCATGAACGGCACGAAGGTGTTCTTGAAGTCTCCAGTGGGCCAGTAGGTGTCGAGGTCCGGCTCATTCCAGATTTCGATCCCCACCAGTTGCGCGCTCCAGGCTTGCTCAAGCCCGCTCACCGCGTTGGCAAAGGCTTCACCGGCGGTGGTCAGGTCACCGGTCAAGGGTTTGGTGGCGCGAACGGTCATCAAGACCGGCAACCCGGCGGACCGCGCCGTCGCAAACGCATCGCTGATCTGTTTCTGGTAGGCCTTGCCGCCGAGGCTGTCGCTCCAGACGCCGAAGCGCACAAAGCTGAATCCGGCCGCTTTGATCTGCTCGGCGTCCGCCGGGGTGAAGTTCTGGATCTTGACCTGAACGCCAATGGTTCGGGTGGGCAATGACGGGAACAGCGTACTGGCGTGAACCTGCGCGGTGGCACTGAGCGTCAACAGGGCGGCGGCACCCAGATGTTTGAGATGTGCTGATTTCATGTCGGCTCTCCTGATGAGAATGACATCTAGCGAAGGGTTATCTCGTTACACAGGTTTCGAGGGCAATAAGGATGCTAAGTGCACGAATGTTATTTTTTGTCGGAAAACTTTCGCCTGAAAATCACAGTTATTTTTAGTCCGGTAATTCTGGTTGGGGGACTTTTAGAGACCGTGTTACTTAATGCATCGGTATTAAGGGTGAATCTATTTCCGAGTGAAGGAAGGTCTTGCGGGTTCATTCGAATTTGCAAGGCATGTTGGCCGATTGACATTACACGGGAAAGTAAACCTTGTTCAAAAAGATTCTTGTCGTTTGCGTAGGCAATATCTGCCGAAGTCCGACAGCGGAACTTCTGTTGCGCAATGCACTGACACCCTCGGCGATCAGCGTGACCTCCGCAGGCCTGTCTGCACGGGTCGGCGAAGGCATGGAGTCGACCGCGCGCCAAGTGCTGGAAGACCGCGGACACAGTGCCGAAGGGTTCAAGGCGCGGCAACTGACAGCGGACATCGTCAATGAATCAGACCTGATTCTGGTGATGGAAAAACAACATGTTAATCAAGTACTGAAGATTGCCTCTCACGCCAGGGGCAAAGTGTTTCTGCTGGGCAAGTGGCAGAGCGAACGAGAAATACAGGACCCGTATCGTCAGGGGCAAGCCGCTTTTATTCATGCCCATGCATTGATTGAAGATGCTGTTAGCTCATGGGCGCAACGCCTGGCGCGTTGATGAATATTCTTCAGTTCAGTGAATGGTAAGAAAGACTTATGCAGTTACCGTCAGTAATAGGCACCCGCGACAATGATCAAGACAGTATTGATCTTCTCGGCATCTTCGGCAGCCTGATCGATCAGAAATGGTTGATCGGTGCGTTCACCGGCGCGTTCATGATGACCGGTGTGGCCTATGCGATTTTGGCCACGCCGGTGTATCTGGCCAACGCGCTGGTGCAGGTCGAACCGAAAAAGAACGACATGCTCGGTTTTTCCGACCTCAACAGCATGCTCGGCGGGCAATCGCCGTCGGTGACCGAAATCGGCATCATCAAATCCCGCGCGGTAATCGGCAAAACGGTCGACGATCTGCGCCTGGACATCGACGTCACCCCCAACACCTTCCCGCTGATCGGCGGCTTTCTTTCCCGGCGCTATCGCGGTGAGACCGAACTCAGCGTCGCGCCGCCGCGTTTCGGCCTGAGCAGCTACGCCTGGGGCGGTGAACGCCTGGAGTTTGCGAAGCTCAATCTGCCCAAGGAACTGCTGGGCAAGAAACTCACCCTGATTGCCGGCGAACAACATCGCTTTCAGCTGTTGGACGACAACGACAACCTGCTGGTCGAAGGCGTGGCGGGCGAAGCCTTCGCGCAGGACGGCGTAGAAGGGCAGGTCGCGCAACTGTTGGCCAATCCCGGGACCCGTTTCGAAGTGGTGCGCAACCCACGAATCGTGACCATCCAGGGTTATCAGGACGCGCTGGACATCTCCGAGCAAGGCAAGGAGTCCGGCATCATCCGTCTGGCCCTGGCCAGCAGCGACGCCGCCGAAGCGGTGAAGATCCTCAACAAGATCGCCGCGCTGTACGTCGATCAGAACGTGCGCCGCACCTCCGCCGAAGCGGCGCAAAGCCTGGCCTTCCTGCAAAGCCAGTTGCCGCAGGTCAAGCGTGATCTGGCCAAGGCCAGCGATGCGCTCAACGCCTACCAGACCCACGGCAAGACCGTGAACATCTCCATGGAAACCCAATCGGTGCTCGGCCAGTCCGTGGCCCTCGAAACGCGGATTTCCGAGCTGAAACTGCAACAGGCGGAGATGGATCGCAAGTTCACCAAACAGCACCCGGCCTACCGCGCGCTGATGACCCAGATTGGCGAATTGACCCAGCAACAGCGCTCGCTGGAAGGCAAGGTTCAGGACCTGCCAGCCACGCAGCAGGAACTGCTCAACCTGACCCGCGATGTCGAAGTCGCCTCGCAGATCTACACCCAGTTGCTGAACAAATCCCAGGAGCTGGACATCGTTCGCGCGGGCGCTGTGGGTAACGTGCGTCTGGTGGATACGGCGGATGTCGACCTGACCAGCCCGGTCAAACCGAAAAAAGCCCTGATCGTGTTGATCGCCACCTTCCTCGGCGCCTTCGTCGGCGTGGCGCTGGTGCTGTTGCGCAAATCCCTGAGCAAGGGCCTGGAAGGGCCGGAAGGCATCGAGCAGCTCGGCTTGCCGGTCTACGCGTCGATTCCCTACAGCGCTCTGCAACAGGAAGAGGACAGCAAAAAAGTCCGGGCCAAAGTCGCGGCGGACACGCCGGCGTATCTGCTGGCCCTGCGCAACCCGACGGACCTGTCTATCGAATCGATCCGCAGCCTGCGCACCTGCCTGCACTTCGCCGCACTGGATTCGACCAACAACCGCATCATGATTTCCGGCCCGAGCCCGCAGGTCGGCAAGACCTTCGTCTCTTCCAACCTCGCAGCGGTCATGGCGCAAAGCGGACAGCGCGTGGTGCTGATCGACGCCGACATGCGCAAGGGGCATCTGCACAAGACGCTGAACACGCCGATCACCAACGGCTTGTCCGATCTGCTGGTCAAGCGCTGCACCCTCGAACAGGCGATCAACAAGGTTGAAGTCGACAACCTGCACTTCATCAGCCGTGGCCAAGTCCCGCCCAACCCTTCCGAACTGTTGATGCACGCCAATTTCCGCGACCTGCTGGCGCAACTCAGCGAGCGCTATGACGTGGTGATCATCGACACGCCACCGCTGCTGGCGGTGACCGATGCGGCGATTGTCGGTCGCGAAGCCGGCATCAGCCTGATCGTCGCCCGGTTCGGGGTGAACCCGGCCAAGGAAATCGAGATGACGATCCGGCGTTTCGCCCAGAACGGTATCGAGTTGAAAGGCGCGGTGTTCAACGGCGTCGAGAAGCGCGCGGCCAGCTATTACGGCAACGGCAGCTATTACAACTACGAATACGCGTCCGACCAGTCCTGAAATTCAGCGACGGTTCTTACAGGCATGAAAGTGGGTGAGTTGTGAAAAAAATACTGCACGTGGCGGAAACGATCAAAGGTGGGGTGGCGACGGTCATCCGCACAATTTCGGCGGCTCCCGAAGACGGGCGCTATGAGCTGGTGTATCTGGTCCCGCTCGACCAGAAGAAAGAGCTGCACGGCATCGATCCACAGCAGATCCGCACCTTCGCCCGAAGCGGGCGGAACGTGCCGTCGCTGCTGCGTTTTGCCTGGCAACTGGCGCGGGTCCTGCTCAAGGAAAAACCCGACGTGGTGCATTTGCACAGCACCTTTTCCGGGGTGATCGGCCGTTGCGTGTGCGTGCTCCTACGGCCGTGGCGCAAGCCGAAAATCGTCTACTGCCCGCATGCGTTTTCGTTCCTGATGGAAAGCTCGCCGATCAAGCAGAAAGTCTATGCGGGGATCGAACGGGTGCTGCAGAAGGTCACGGACACGATCATCTGCGTCAGCCAGTTCGAGCTGGACAAGGCCGCGAAGTTTGGCATCGAGCGCAAGCGCATGACGCTGATCTACAACGGCATCGATCACAAGCATGAAGAACGCAAGGCCAACGATCCGGCACCGATTCATCTGCTGTTCGTCGGTCGCCTCGACTACCAGAAAGGCTTCGACGTATTGCTCAAGGCTTACAGCGAAGCAAAGCGCAGCGACCTGAAACTGACGGTGGTGGGCAGTGCAGTGAACGAGGACGTGGTCGAATGTCCGCCGCTGGACGGGGTGGAATACCTGCCCTGGGTGACCCCAACCGAAGTGCACGCGCTGTATCAGAAAGCCGATGCGCTGATCGTGCCGAGCCGCTGGGAAGGCTTTGCCATGGTGCCGCTGGAAGGCATGGCGCTGGGCCTGCCGGTGATTGCCAGCGACTGCACGTCGTTGCCCGAACTGGTCACCCATGGTGTGTCCGGTTACGTGTTCCCTGCCGGTGATCACCAGGCGCTGGCCGATCGCCTGAAGAAAATCCAGAAGCCTGCGTTGTCGGCCCTCGGCATCGAAGGTCGGCGCATCGTCCGCGAGCGTTTCAGCGCCGCGTTGATGATCCGCCAGACCTACGACGTGTATTCCGCTCCCTCTTATTAAGTAGAACTCCGCTCATGAACGTAACGATTTTGCATGGCTACAGTGCCTCCAACTCCGGTGATGGTCTGCTGGTCGATCTGGCCATTGCGCTGGTGCAGCGCAACTTTGGCGAAGACACCGCGATCAGTGTGGTGGCTTCCGACCCGGACTCTTTCAAGTACCTGCCGCACCCGCGCTTCGATGCGCCAGTCATGGCGGCCAAGGGCCTGGGCCGGGTCAAGCAGGCGGTGTTCCTCAATCAGTCCTACGCGGGGCTGGCGGATCTGTTGAAGAAAACCGATCTGATCGTCGGCGTCGGCGGCGGCTACATGCGTTCGAAGAGCGCCTTCGAGCACATCAAGCTGAAACTCGGCCACGCCAAGCAGCTGGAAACCGCGATCCTCAGCAAAGTGCCGTCGGTGTACCTGCCGCAAAGCATCGGGCCGTTCCACGGCGACAGCGACAAGATCGTCGGCCACTACGCCAGCGCCGACGCGGTGTTCGTACGCGATAACCGCTCCTCGGCATTGTTCGATGCCTGTGAAAATGTCTACCGCGCACCGGACCTCGCAGTGCAGGCCCTGGCCGGCAAGATCCTTCAGCAACCCAAGTTCACCCGCTGCGCTTCGACGCCGGCCACGGTGTGCGTGGTGCTGCGCAAACCGCCGGCGTGGAGCAAGGAAAAGAAGCTGGACTACGTGGCCAACCTGAAAGTGCTGCTGCAGCGCTTGAAGAACAAAAGCAAAGTGGTCTGTGCGGTGCAAAGCGCCGTGCGTGGTAACGATGACGGCGCGTTCTATCGCGAACTGGGCATCACCGAGGACCTGTTGCCGTTGAAGGCGACACTGGCCAAATACCAACCGGACCTGGTGATTTCCGTACGCCTGCACGGCGCGATCGAATCGCTGCTCTCGGGTGTCCCGGCGTATCACATCAGCTACGAGCGCAAAGGCTTTGGCGCCTATCAGGACATGGGCGTCGAGGACTGGGTCATCAACGGCGGCGACATCAATGTCGACACCATCATCGACACGGTTTACGCACCGGACGCCCTGTCGAATTTCGGCAAACGCCTGACCGACACCTGCCGCGAGATCGAGGCGAAAACCGTGGCCATGGACGACATCATCAAGGGCGTCATTCGATGATATTCCGGCTGTTGCTGCGCGGCGGAGCACTGGGCGCGAAGTTCTTGCTGGTGCTCGCCATCACCCATTACCTCGGTTACGAGGCGCTGGGTTTTTACGGCGTGGTGGTCGCGGCGTCGTTGATCGCATCGAAGTTCTACAGCGTCGGTTTCAGTTCCGAGATCAACCGGCTGATCAGTGTGGGCGGCAGTTCGCGCCGGGTCGTGGACAAGGTGCTGCTGCTGTACCTGGCCGTGGGCCTGGCGTTGTCGGTGCTGACGGTGGTGATTTATTCACTGTTCCAGTCGGTGGAAGCGACCACCGCGCTGATCGCCTGCGTGACGCTGGTGCTGCTCACCGAACACCTGTCGTTCGAGGTCAACTCGTTCGTGTTTTCCGCGCAGAAAGCTACACCGGGTGCCTTGCTGTTTTTCATCAAAAGCGGCCTCTGGGCACTGTTGGCCGTAGGTGGAATGATGCTCGGCTGGGTCTCTGGCATTGCCAGCGTACTGTGGCTGTGGGTCATCGCCAACGTGTCGGTGATCGTAGCCGGTTACCTCATAGTGGTGAGCGCTCACCGCGGGCGTGAGGAAGGGGAACTGGCGACGTCGACCGTGTGGAAGGCAGGTTTGCCGTTTTACCTGGGCACGGGTCTGGTTGCGCTCAGTCAATGTGTCGAGCGCTTTCTGATCGTCGACCTCGAACCTTACGCCAGTCTCGGTAAGTATGTGTACGCCTGGTCGGCGGCCAATACGTTGCAGGCGTTGTCCTACGCGGTGGTGGCAGTGGTCGGTATCCCGGTGCTCGCCAAGCGTTTTCAGGGTGATCAGCAAGCGTTCACGGTCAGGCACTTGTTTATCAACAAATGGGTCATGCGTTCGCTGCTCGTGTCAGCCTCAGTGGCGGCAGGGATTTATCTGTTCTTCAACATCGTTCTCGATTACGTCGCGACATCGGTGCCACGCCCGGACAATGGAGTCCTCGGTGTGCTGATCTTTTCCTTCGCTCTGCGCGCCATTGGCGACATCGTCTGGGGCGGCTTGATCGCGTCGAAAAACAGTCGGGTGTCCCTTGCCAGTGCGGCCATTTGCCTGCTGGTGTCGGTGCCGGTCAGTTACGTGTTGATCAAGCATTATTCGATTTACGGAGCGGCTTGGGGCAGTGTCTTCGGGATCACCGTGCAGCTCGCCGTGATCGCGCTGCTGACCCGTGCCACGCGGGCGAAAAAGGCTGTCGTGTCATGGGCCTGAAACTGCCGTGCATCGAGTTTCGTGGTCGCCGTCTCGATTCCTCGCTGTCGTTCCTGATCCTGTTCACCGGGCTGTTTCTGTCGGTGGCGATGCCGCTGCTGGTGCCGCGCGATCCGGGCCCGGACGCGATGACCCTGTGGTCGTCCTATGCCCGGGCCGACAATTGTAATTTCTGGAACCCGTTCTCGCCGGATCGCTCGTCCTACGAGTGTTCGGCATTCCTGCTGCGGCCCACCGGGATCAACCTGACCAACGCCTGGGCCTACGGGATGTTCTGCAACTTTTTCCTCACGGCCATTCCTGTGGTGGTGTTCCGGCGCATGCCGCTGACCATCTTCGGCACCCTGTGCCTGTGGGGCATCGTGCGTTCGTTTTTCCTGGAAAACCTGACCAAGGAAATCATCGTGTCGGTGGCGGTGCTGAGCATTCTGTTCAGCTCGCTGACGCGCAAATATCGCGGCGGTTTTTTCCTCTCGGCGGTGATCTACGGCGTGCTGATCCGGCCCTACTGGATTTTGTTTTCGCTGTCCTGGGTCGGCGTCTGCGTGATGAAGAAATACGTCTCGCGCACCACCTTCTTCCTGATGCTGTTCCTGTTCTATCTCGCAGTTGCAATGGCGATCCAATTGGCGCTGGGCTTTCCGGTGTCGTCGATTCGTGCCAGCAACAACGAACTGCGCACGGCGGGCGAGGAGGGGTCCAAATCGCTGATCGTCTCGTGGCTCAGCGGCAGCGACTTCGTCTCGCAGGCCCTGGACTCGATGATCATTTTCTTCCGCTTGTCGTTCCCCGTAGAGCTGATTCTGCTGTCCGGGCCGGGTCAGGTGATCTTCGTCGCGTTGATGATCATGACCGCGCTGCTGCTGTTCAAAGTCATCACCTCGACCGATTACAAGGGCGCACCGATCCAGACCAAACCCAAGGAACTGATCGCGATTCCGCTGGCGTTTCTGCTGGTTCAAGGCTTGTTCGAGCCGGACTTCGGTTCGTTCGCCCGGCACTTTTCGATGGTGGTACCGGTGCTGTTCGTGGGCCTGGGGTTGATGTTGCGGGCGAACAAACCGATGAAGGTTGAATCAAGAATTCTGAATTGAGGCGGGTGCTTTATGTCGAGCAAGAAAAAGTCCCTGGAGATCGAAACCCTGCGTGGCCTGGCGTGCCTGTTGCTGGTGCTCTATCACGTGATCGGGCCGTTGGGCGGTGGTTTGAAAATCGACATCGGCTCGCCGTTCCGGGTGATCGCCGATTCGATGGTGTACGTGCGCATGCCGCTGTTCACCTTCATCTCCGGCTACATCTATTCCCTCTACAAGATTCGCGGCAATGACTTTTCCGCGTTCTTCAGCGGCAAGGTGCGGCGCCTGATCGTGCCGCTGTTTTGCGTGGGGGTGCCGTTCTCGGTATTGCAGGCGGTGGGGCCGGGCGTGAACAAGGACGTCAGCGTGATGGATGCGCTGTTGTCGTTCTACGTGCCGATCAACCACTTCTGGTTTCTGCAGGCGGTGTTCATCATTTTCATGTTCGTCGGCCTGTTGGAGTGGCGCGGTTTGTTGCGTACACCGACGCGCCTGTACCTGTTGTTCGCCTTCGCGGCGGCGGTTTTCCTGTTGCCGCCGTTTCCCGTGGACGCGTTCGGCATCAACGGGGCGATTTATCTGCTGCCGTTCTTCGTGGCGGGCATGATCGGCCAGGAGAAGGTCAGCGAGCTGAAGCAGACGTTCAAGGTGATCGGCCCGCTGGTGTTTGTGCTGATCTCGCTGACGCTGCTGTACGTGGCGGCGGTGGATCGCGAGCTGATTGTCGACCGCCGCAGCCTGATCGGCCTGACCGTGGGCTGCGTATCCTGCATCGCGTTACTGTCGAGTGACATGCGCTCGAAGACGCTGACCTGGCTTGGCGGTTACTCCTACGCGATTTTCCTCTTTCACGTATTGTTCGCCGCTACGTCGCGTTCGATCCTCGGCCGCCTGGGTGTGAAAGACGAAAGCGTGCTGGTGTTCTGCGGTTTGACGTGTGGCTTGCTCGGGCCTGTGGTGTTGTCGATGATTTTCAGCCGGTTCAACTTCACCTCCGTGCTGTTTCTCGGCGAACGTGCCGCGACGAAAAAGAAACCGGCGGCGACCATTGCCCCGGTGGCGCAGACCCGATGAAGGAAGCGATTCATGCTGGCTGTTGATGATGTGCCGCCGGTGGCGGCGTCGGTGGTGCAGGTCGGCGACGCTCGCGAGCGGTTTGGCCAGTGGCGTGAAGGCAAGGCCGGCAAGGTGTTGTCGATCTCGGTGATCGGTGACAGCTACAGCGCGGGGCAGGATTTCTACCTGAACAAACTGGTGCAGCGCGTGGCCGGAGAGGTCGGGTTTGCCGGGCCGGGGTATGTCGGGTTCAACCACGGCGCAGCGCTGGGCGGCACGCATTTCAAGTACACCCGCAGCAGCGAAAAATACTTCGGCGGCGACTGGCAGGTCTCCGGCCTCGGCCAGGCCAGCCCCGACAGCCGCACGGTGACCGGCCACCCCGGCGCCTGGCTGCAAGTCGAGGCCAGCCCGACGCCTGCCATCAACACCGCAGTCACTCAGGCGAAACTGCTCTACCTCGGCAACGGCGAGTCCAGTGAGTTGCGTTATCGCTGGTCACCCTCCGCCGACTGGCAGCCGTTGAAACTCGCGGGCGAGGGCGTACAGGAAGTCCCGCTGCCCGGTACGTCGGCCGCGACCGATTGGGCCTTCAGGCTGGAAGTGGTGAAAGGCGCACCGACCCTGTTCGGTCTGTGGCTGAGCAACGATCAGAACGGGGTTCGGGTCTCGAAACTGGCGGCGTCCGGTGCGGCGTCCGCTGATTTCTACCACGACGATGCCCGCTGGCAGGCGCAGTGGAAAGCCGTGGTTTCGAAGATCCCCGCAGACATTTACCTGATCATGCTCGGTGGCAACGATCAGGGTTTTGGCGTGAAGCCCGAGCAGTATCTGCATAACGTTCAGGGGCTGGTCGGCATGCTCCGCGAGATTCAACCGGCGGCGAGCATCAACCTGATCCTGCGTCAGGACACCACTCGCTCCAGCGCCTATCCGATGTCGGCTTATGCGCAGGTCATCGAGCCCTGGGCCCGTGAGCAGCGTCTGGGTTATGCCAATCTGCAATGTGCGTTCGGCACCGACGTCAAACGCTACGCAGCGGCCATGATCGGGCCGGACAAGATTCATCCGGTGCCGGCCACGGGCGGGTGGGTGATTGCCGATTACTTCTATCGTTGGGTCGTGGGCGGACAGCAAAAAGTCTCGCCACAGGATAGCTGTGACGAGACTTCGAAGTAGCCGTCAGTTGTCGAACAGATCCAGATGGCTCAGCAGCTCTGCGGTTTTCTGCGGCATCAACTGCGTCACGCAGCGGGTTTCCACATTGACGATGATCGCCGGGTCGTTGCAGCAGATCCGCACCCGAAAACGCCAGTCGCTGAAGATCATCTTCAGGCCGTCGCGGTCATCGACCTCCAGCGCCTGTTCGCCGTAGATCCGTTTCAGGTGGGCGAGCAGGGGATAGGGATCGCGCATCGCTCGACGTATGTCCCCGGACGAGGGAAACACGCCGAGGCGGTCGACCAGCAGCAGGGTGCCCAGCCACGGGCCATTGGCGCTGGGCAATGGCTGATGGCGGGATAACCAGCTCATCACCCCGAGGTTGTCCACCTCACGTTCAATCTCTGCGGAATGTTGTGCAATGTTCATGGTTGCCTCGTTGGATGTGCGTGCTGCGATGAATCAGTGGGGGCCGCTCAGCGGCCCTTCAGGTAGACGTTGTCGTAGCAGAAGTTGGTCGCCTGCAGGTAACCCTCGGCGTCGCCGCAGTCAAAGCGCAGGCCCTTGAATTTGTAGGCCAGCACGCAGCCGTTCTGCGCCTGTTTCATCAGGGCGTCGGTGATCTGGATTTCGCCGCCCTTGCCCGGCTCGGTGTCGGCGATCAGGTCGAAGATGTCGGGCGTGAGGATGTAGCGGCCGATGATCGCCAGGTTCGACGGTGCGTCCTGCGGGGCCGGTTTTTCCACCATGTGGTTGACCCGGTAGATGCCGTCGGAAATCGCCTCGCCGGCGATCACGCCGTACTTGTGGGTCTGGTCGCGCGGGACTTCCTGGATGGCGACGATCGAGCAGCGGAATTTCTTGTACAGCTCGATCATCTGCGTGAGCACGCCGTCGCCTTCGAGGTTCAGGCACAGGTCGTCCGCGAGAACCACAGCGAAGGGTTCGTCACCGATCAACGGGCGGCCGCTGAGAATCGCGTGGCCGAGGCCTTTCATTTCCACCTGACGGGTGTAGGAGAACGTGCAGGTGTCGATCAGCTCGCGAGTACCGGCCAGGAACTTCTCTTTCTCGGTGCCACGAATCTGGTGTTCGAGTTCGTAGCTGATGTCGAAGTGGTCTTCCAGTGCGCGCTTGCCCCGTCCGGTGACGATGGCCATGTGTTGCAGGCCGGCGTCCCGTGCTTCTTCTACGGCGTATTCGATCAACGGCTTGTTGACGATCGGCAGCATTTCCTTGGGCATGGCTTTGGTGGCCGGCAAGAAACGCGTGCCATAACCGGCAGCGGGGAACAAACATTTACGGATCATAAAAGTTTCCTGGTCATTCATGGCGCACTGCCATCGTTTATTGCAATAACGAAGGTTGCAAGTTATTGAAGCTGTACTTTAATACCTGACTCGGGAGATGAGTGGCAAATAGCAATGAGTGTAAAACACGACAATGTTATGAGATGTCGGTTTGACAGTTATTGGTTATTTTTAGTCGGCATCCGTTGATAGTGATGAATGCGCGGGAGTGCTAATAAGTACCAGGCAATACAGTTTGGCTTGTAAAAATATTTATAGCCAGTGATTGAACTGTTTTTGTTTCTGGTTGTTGTCGCGCTGTTTGTGTGAATCAAGACACACATTAAACAAACAGCGCTTGACACGCGAGTTGGCACTTTTCCCACTTATGGACCGCGCTATGAAGATTCTGGTAACGGGGGGCGCCGGCTATATCGGCTCGCACACCACACTTGCACTACTTGAAGCAGGTTATGAAGTTGTAGTTCTGGATAATCTTTGCAACAGCAGCGACGCCGCCTTGCACGCGGTGGAAGCCATTTGCGGCAAAAGTGCGCTGATGATTCGCGGGGATGTTTGTGACCGGGCCTTGCTGGACCGGATTTTCCAGCAGCACGCTATCGACGCCGTACTGCATTTCGCCGGGCTCAAGGCTGTCGGCGAGAGCGTGCGCAAGCCGCTCCAATACTACGAAACCAATGTCAGCGGCAGCATCACGCTGTGCCAGGCAATGGCAGCGGCGGGGGTGTTCCGGCTGGTGTTCAGCTCGTCCGCCACGGTCTACGGCGAGCCGGCGCAGATGCCGATCCGCGAGGATTTCCCGACCGGCACTCCGACCAATCCCTACGGCCAGTCCAAGCTGATCGTCGAGAACGTGCTGCGCGACCTGTGCCAGTCCGAACCGCGCTGGAGCATCGCGCTGCTGCGCTACTTCAACCCGATCGGCGCGCATCACAGCGGGCAGATGGGCGAAGACCCCAACGGCATTCCGAACAATCTGGTGCCTTACATCAGCCAGGTGGCGGTCGGCAGCCTCAAGGAATTGTCGATCTTCGGCGACGATTACCCGACGGTCGACGGCACCGGCGTGCGTGATTACATCCACGTCGTCGATCTGGCGGACGGGCACCTGAAAGCCCTGCAAACCATCGCCGACCGCACTGGCATTCATACCTGGAACCTCGGCACCGGCGACGGCTACAGCGTGTTGCAGGTGCTGCGCGCCTTCGAGCAGGCCTGCGGGCAGCCGGTGCCTTACCGGGTGATGCCACGGCGTTCCGGGGACATTGCCGAGAGCTGGGCCGACGCCTCCAAGGCCGCCAAGGAACTCGGCTGGAAAGCCACACGCAACTTGCAGGACATGGTCACCGACACCTGGCGCTGGCAATCGAATCATCCCCGGGGTTATCAGGGATGATGGCGTTTTAGTGCAATGTTAGTTTCAGTCAGGTTGTTAGATATCGTCGGGAAATTAGACTGGCAATGCCTTTTGCAAGTCCGTAGATATAAACCTGCCGTTCGACTTTTATCAGTTGCGTAAGACTGTGAAAGAACAACGGATCTTGTTCGCGCTTTTTGCGACTTGAACTCTACCACCTCTAACCAACACCCGATGTTCAGGTGCGATGTTAGAAAGGAGTTGATATGAAGAAAGTGATGGCGATCGCCCTGTTGACGATGTTGAGCAACTGGGCCTCCGCAGCTGAAGCGCCGCTTACAGCAGTGACCAATGTATCTGGCAGTGTCGCGGCTTCTACAGCGCCTGCTGCCAGTACTGCCATGGTCGCCAGTGCTGTAGCGGCGTCCAACAGTGGTGGAAGTGCCAACGGCGGTACAACGGGTACCACCGGTACCACGGGTACAACCGGCACGCACAACTAACTGAAGTATCTGTTGGTGCAGTACAGGGTCGCCCGACGAAAGTCGGGTGACTTTGTTTTTGGATTCGCCCTTGAATAGCGTAGTGCCATTATGACCCGTCGTTTTTCTCTTTTATTGTTGGCAAGTATCGCTTTGCAAGGTTGCATGTTCTCCCCCGGCCAGTACCTGAGCACCAGTAGCATCACGCGCCAGGGCGCCAGCGAAAGCAGCCGGGTCGAGCTCATTCCGATCACCCCCAAGCTCATCGCCATGAACCGCGCCACGTACAAGCGTGAGTCGGTGCCGGCGGAGTTGTTGGCGACCCCGGCCGAATACCGCATCGGCAGCAACGATGTGCTGTACATCACGGTCTGGGATCACCCCGAGCTGACCGCCCCTTCGGGTGCGCAACAGCAGATCGACGCCAACGGCCGTCTGGTGCGCTCCGACGGCACCTTGTATTACCCGTACATCAAGGAAGTCCAGGCCGCCGGCAAAACCATCCAGCAACTGCGTTCGGACATCGAGCAACGTCTCTCGGCGTTCATTGCCGAGCCGCAAGTGGATGTCGCGGTGCTGCGTTTCGCCAGCCAGAAAGTCGTGGTCTCGGGCGCCGTCACCAAGGCCGGCCCCCAGGCGATTTCGACCAACCCGCTGAGCGTGGTCGAGGCCCTCGGTTCGGCCGGTGTCGATACCAACAATGCCGACTTGTCGGGGCTGATGCTGACGCGCAACGGGCGGGTCTATCCGCTCAATCTCGATGCGCTGAATCAGCAGGATTCCGAATTGCAGAACGTCTACCTCAAGGGAGGCGATCAGCTGTATTTGCCGTACAACGACAACAAGCGCATCTACGTGATGGGCGAGGTCAACCAGCCCCGTGCGCTGAGCTTCAAGACCGCCACCATGAACCTGTCCGACGTGCTCGGCTCGGTCGGCGGTTTGAGCCAGACCACCTCCAACGGCAACGCCGTGTATGTGATTCGCGGGGTGGAAAACCTCGACGTGGAGCCGGCGAAAATCTATCAGCTGGAAGCCGAATCGCCGACCGCCATGGCGCTCGCCTCGCACTTCGAAGTGCGGCCTCAGGACGTGGTCTACGTCGGGCCTGCCAACGTGACTCGCTGGAATCGCCTGATCAGCCAGTTGGTGCCGTCGGCATCGATTGTCGGGACCGGGGCTTCCGCTGCGAAGAACTGGAGCGAATACAGTAACAACAGCAAATAAGGCCGCCGACTGTGAAAACGTTGAAAGTGGGCGTGTGCCTGATGGCGGCCGTTTTGCTCAGTGGCTGCAATCCGCTGATGAGCGCTTCGTTGAACAACCTCAAGTCCACCGTCATCGGGCCGGATGAACTGGACGTGTCGGCGGAGCAGGTCGCGGGGGTCAAGTATCCCCAGCTCAAACTGACCACGCCGTCCGGGTCCGGGGTGCTGGCGCTGGTGCGCGAGCGCGAGGACCTGCAGTTCTGGGTCGCCTCCGGCAAGCAGGTGCTGCTGATGCGCGACGGCCTGGCCATGCGCACTGTGGGCCTGGGCGTGGAGGGTGATCTGGACGGCACGCGCCTGTCCGATGACTCGCCGTTCAAACAGGGCCTGCATCGCATCACCGACGGCTACACCAGCCGCCGCTGGATCGACCTCTACAAGGGCCAGGAAGTCGGGATCATCGTCAACAGCCGCTTCTCCCGAAAATCCCTGGAAACCCTCGACATTCTCGACAAGGAATACTCCGTGCTGCGCGTCGATGAGCAGATTGACGCGCCGGCCATCGGCCTGCGCGCGACCAACCGTTACTGGGTCGATCCGGTGGACGGTTTCATTGTGCAAAGTGAACAGCAACTGACCTCGCAGTTGCGGGTCAGGATCGTGCAGCTGACCCCTGACCGCAGGCATGTCCCGTGAAGCGGCTAAGAGCGCTCTCGGCGTGCCTGATGTTGCTTGCCGGTGCCAGCGAGGCCGCGGTCATCGTCAGCGGTGATGTCGCCAACCCGGGCCCGATCGAATTGCCGGCGGGCGGACGTTTGCGCGATGTGATCGGCGAGGCCGTGCCGAATGCCGAAGGCTACTGGCTGGCGGGTGTGCTGTTGCGTCAATCGTTGCTGGAGGAACAGACGCGGCTGAAGGTCGGCGTGCTGTTCGATCTGGATGTGCTGCAGCGCATGGCCATGTTGTTCGACAAGCCGAGTCGTGCGGCGCTGGCACAACGACTGGCCGAGCAGGTCCGGCAGATGCCGGTGACCGGGCGGCAGATCGCCGATCTCGATCCGGTGGCGGTGGAAGTCGGTTTCGCCCGCAACATCCGTCTCGACGATGGCGATCAACTGATCTACCCGAAACGGGTCGACGAAGTCGAAGTGTTGGGCGCGGTCGCCGAGCCGTGCCGTTTGCCTTACCAGCCGTTGCAGGAGGCCCGCGAATACCTGCAGGGCTGCACGTTGCTGGAGGCCGACGCCGATGCCGATTACCTGTGGCTGATCCAGCCCAACGGCGAATCGCGGCGGGTCGGCATCGCCCACTGGAACCGCGAGAGCGGACAGATGCCGGTGGCCGGCAGCAAGATTCTGGTGCCGGTGAAAAACGATGATCTGGATCCGCCTGTCCCTGAACTGAATCAGCAGTTGGCCGAATTGATTGCCACGCAGTTGGCTGAGGTGGTTCGTTGAATTTGCGTTTTGCAGCTGTGTTGTTATTGCCGTGTGGTCTGGTGCATGCCGAGCCTCGGATTACCCAGAATGACTTCGGCGGCGTCGGTCTGTTGCAGACCCCGACCGCGCGCATGTCGCCCGCTGGTGAGTTGAGCGTCAACGCCAACCGCACCGAACCGTACAGCCGATACAGCGTTTCGTTGCAGCCGCTCGACTGGCTGGAAGGTTCGTTTCGCTACACCGCCATCACCAACCGTCCGTACGGTTCCGAAGCGCTGAGCGGCAGCCAGAGCTATAAGGACAAGGCGGTCGACGCCAAGGTCCGGCTGTGGCAGGAAAGCCACTGGGCGCCGGAAGTGGCGCTGGGCTTTCGAGACATCGGCGGTACCGGTTTGTTTGCCAGTGAATTCTTCGTGGCCAACAAGCGCTATGACAACTTTGATTTCAGTGCCGGCATCGCCTGGGGTTACATCGGTAATCGCGGCGATGTCGACAACCCGTTGGGTTCGATCAGTGACCGCTTCAACACCCGCCCTGACCTGGAAGGCACCGGTGACGTCAACGCCGGCTCGTACTTTCGCGGCAAGCCGTCGTTTTTCGGCGGCGTGAGTTACCAGACGCCCTGGGACCGCCTCAGCCTGAAACTCGAATACGAAGGCAACGACTACAAGCACGAGCCCAAGGACAACATCATCAAGCAGGACTCGCCGATCAACCTTGGCGCGGTGTTCAAGGTGACCGATTCCGTCGATGTGAGTGCGGCCTGGGAGCGCGGCAACACGGCGATGTTCGGCATCACGTTCCACACCAATTTCGTCAGCCGCAAGGCCCCGGCCAAGACCTTCGACCCACCGGCCGAACCGCTGCCGGCGAAGGCGCCGACCGCGACCATGGAAGAGGTCAACTGGGCCGACGTATCCCGGCGCTTGCAGCAGAACGCCGGCTACAAGGTCGAGCGCATCACCCAGCGCGATTCCGAACTGATCGTGTACGGCGAGCAGCAGCGCTATTTCCATTCGCCCAAGGCCGTCGGCCGCGCGAGCCGGATTCTCGACAACAGCGTCAACGACGACATCGACTGGTTTACCGTGGTCAACAAGCGCTACGACCTGCCGCTGGAAGAAACCAGCGTGCCCCGGCAGACCTTCCGCGAAGTGATCAACAACGAAGAGCCGCTGGAATCGCTGCACCGCACCACCGAGATCAACCCGGCAATGCCGCGCAACGAGAAAACCCTCTACACCGAAGCGCCGCAGCACTTCAATTACGGCGTCGGCCTGGGCTTCAAACAGAACGTCGGCGGCCCCGATGGTTTGCTCTATCAGTTCACGGCGGATCTGGATGCCGAGTACCGCTTCAACCGCAACACCTGGTGGAACGGTCTGCTGAGTCAGAACCTGATCAACAACTTCGACAAGTTCACCTACGACGCCCCCAGCGGCTTGCCGCGCGTGCGCACCGACTTGCGTCAGTACCTGACCACGTCGGACACCACCATGCCGCTGTTCCAGGTCAGCCACGCCGAGCAACTGGACAAGGATTTGTACGGCATGGTCTACGGCGGTTATCTGGAATCGATGTTCGCCGGGGTCGGGGGCGAGGTGCTGTTTCGTCCGACCGGCAAGCGCTGGTCGATCGGTGCGGACCTGAACTACGTGCGTCAGCGTGAGTTCGACCAGGGTTTCGGCCTGCAGGATTACTCGGTCTGGACTGGCCACATCACCGGCTACACCGACCTGCCATTCGACACGCTGGCCGCAGTCAGCGTCGGGCGTTACCTGGCGGGCGACTTTGGCGGCACGGTGGACATCTCCCGCGAGTTCTTCAACGGCGTGCGCTTTGGCGCCTGGGCGACCATCACCACCGCCGGCAGCGCCGAGTATGGCGAGGGTAGTTTCGACAAGGGGCTGTACCTGTCGATCCCGTTCGACGAAATGATGAGCATGTCGACCATGCGCCGCGCCAACCTGGTGTGGGCACCGCTGACCCGTGACGGCGGCGCGCGGCTCAACCGCAGCTTCCAACTGCACTCCATGACCGACAGCCGTGAAGGGGACATGTTCTACCGCAACTTCGGGAAGATTACCGAGTAGGTTCGGGAGAGCGGGGGAGTTAAAGCGGGAGCCTGATGGCTCCCGTTTTTGTTTGTGGTGAAGGGGGATCTTGATGCAGCCGTGATTGCTGTGGGAGTCGGTGTGTTCCAGGTTCATACCTGATGGTGAATGATCCGGCGCCTTCGNTTCGAGGAGTGGCGAAGATTACGGCATCACCTAAAAACCTGTGGGAGCGGGCTTGCCCGCGAAGGCGTCCGCTCAGCCGACATCAAAACATCAGACTCTCCTCGGCCGCAGAGCCCTCCGCCAACCCCCAAATCCCGCCCACAAAAAAGGGGACTTTCGTCCCCTTGCGGTGTTGCCTTCTCAAGCGCTGCGTCTCAGTAAATATCCTTCGACAACAGGGTGAACGGCGTCTTCACCAGAATTTTCAGATCCAGCCACAGCGACCAGTTATTGATGTACTTCAGGTCGATCTCAACACGTTTTTCCATCTTGTCGAGGGTGTCTGTCTCACCCCGGCAACCGCTGATCTGCGCCAGGCCAGTGATACCCGGTTTGATTCGGTGGCGGGCCATGTAGGCGAGGATCTTGCCCGAGTAGTAGTTGTTGTGCGCCACGGCGTGCGGACGTGGGCCGACCAGTGCCATGTGCCCTTGCAGCACGTTGAACAGTTGCGGCAGCTCATCCAGCGAAGTGCGACGGATGAAGCGACCGACCGCGGTAATGCGCGAATCGTTGCGGCTGGCCTGCTTGACGTCACGGTCATCGTGAACGCGCATCGAGCGGAATTTCCAGACCTTGATCACCTTGCCGTTCCAGCCATGGCGATCCTGCTTGAAAAACACCGGGCCCGGCGAGTTGAGTTTCACCGCCAGGGCCACGGCCAGCAGCACCGGGCTCAACAGGATGATCGCCAGCAGGGCGACGGCTTTCTCCACCAGACTCTTGCTCAGCGCAGCGGTCGGGCGGCTGGTCAGCGGGCTTTCGTTGAGGTAGATCGCCGGCAGACCGTCCACGACTTTCACCGAGTGGTTGAGCAGCGTCAGGCTGTTCAGGTCCGGCACCCAGACCACGTCAACGTTGGCATCCAGCAAGTCCACATACATGGCTTCGATCTTGGCGGCTTCCGACAGCGGCAGCGTGATGTACAGGCGGCGGATATCGTGGTTCTGGATCAGCTCTAGCAGTTCGTCCTGAGCGCCGACAACGCGCGGGGCGTCCGCTTCCAGCGACGGGGTATCGCCGTTGCTGACGAGGCCGACCAGCGGCAGGTTTTCATGCTGGCTCAACTTCTTCGCCAGACCCAACGCCAGGTCGCCGGTGCCGACGATCAGGGTCTTGTGTTCGCTTTTGCGCGACCGCTGGTAGAACTTCGAGAACGCATGCAGCGGTGCGTACAACAGCGCCTGACCGAGGAAACCGTACACCGCCCACTCAAGGATGACCTGGCGGGAGAACAGCGCATCGGCCTTGCAGATGAACGCGATGAACGCCAGCCCGGCCATGGTCATGAACCAGCCCATGAACAGTCGACCCAGCCCGGTCAGGTAATTGTCTCGCTTTCGATACGCGCCGCTGAAGGTATAAGCCGGCACCGAGGCCAGTACCGCCAGGATCGTGCACATCCGATAGTAGAACTCGACGGTGCCCGTGTGCTGTTCGGCCAGTATGAACAACAGGGAAACAATGAAACTCTGTGCCAGCGCCCATTGGCCCCAAAAGGTCAGTCCCTTGAGGCCGGTGTTTCGATTGATACGAAGAGAAAGATCCATACGATATCCCCAAAAGACGTCCGTTCAGGTTTCGACAGTAGAAAACCGAGTTGTTAAGCAGACTTGTTATTGTTGTTTGAGTCAGTGTCCTGAGGTAACAACGCCGGAATGCGGAACTGTCGTCAGTCAATAGACTAAGTTATTGCCGGGGATGCTGTCTGACGAGTTCTAACAAGATGGCACAGTGCCAACTTATTTAAATTTCCAATATGCAAACGTTAGAAAAGGTCAAAAGGCAGGGGATGAATAATCAATATTGTGTTTGCTATCGTAGGTGGGGTCAGGAGGCGGGTATAACCAGGGAGGGGTGAAACCAAACAGAGTGCTTTTTTATTTTTGTAATCGCACTTGTATCTGTTTGTCTTGTAGTGGGGGATGTTGTTTAGGCAACAACTTCCTGGATCAGGCAATAACCGCGATTGCGCACGGCACGAAACAATCGTTCACCGTTGCTGGCGTTCTTGAATTTGTCTTGAAGACGGCTCAGGCACATTTCCAGTCCCCGGTATTGCTCCGGCTCGCGGCCGATGCTGAGGATCAGATCGTCGCGACTGACAACGCGATCTTCATGGTGCAGCATCTTGCGGACCAGTGCGGTTTCAAGCCCGGTGAGACTGATTTCGACGCCTTCTTTCGTCAATGCACCCTGATCATTGTCCAGATGCCAGGCTTGGGTGCAGGGCGCGTCGGGTTCGATCGTTCGGGAAGTATCAGCGGGGTTTTCGGACATGGCCGTGGAATTGTGGAATGAATGCGCCGATTGTGCTGCCAGCCATTCCGATTCGAGGGTGGCCAATATGCGCTGGGTATCATGTTCGATGCTACGTGCGACATGCTTCCTTGTGCCGCGTGGGTAAGTGAACTCCATCAGCATCGGAGTGGAAGAGGGCGAAGCAACACCTTCAATAAACATTTGTGCCTGAGACGTGCCAAACGAATTGAAACGCTCACTGGAGAGAATGCTCTCGAGTTCGCGTTGCGACGCTGAGCTGTTAGTCACGACAACAAAGTATTTTCTTGGGAGGGTCGTGCTGGTTTCCATGTCTCTCTCCTAAAGTACACACCAAATTTGGCGAAAAAATAATGGCAGGCGAGCAATGTTTTCCTCGGAATTAATCGATCAGGCAGGGTCTGGGCCCAAAGATGGCCTCGATAAGTTCCACTCGGTCTGCGTTAGAGTAATGGTTTATTGTTATGTTTAAGTGTTGCAGCGCTCATGCAATTGACAGCTTTTTATTAGATATGTGACGCGGTTAAAACTATGAGAAAGCGGATGTTTGAAGCGTTGCATCAGACGTTCCCTCGTATGCTGCAAAAGAGTGTTTCCCTGAATCAAGGGGTTGAGATCAACCCCCTCATCAGACGATAGCCATACCCGCGAATGCTCTGTATGGCGTTCGTACCGTACACGTCCTTGATTTTCCCACGCAAGCGGCTGATGGATTTTTCCAGCGCCCGAGGGTCGTAGAATTGGGTGTTCAGCCCCATGATGCTGGCGATTTCATCATGGCTGAGAATGTGATTGCCGGTCTGCGCAAAGGCTTGCAGGATCTTCATTTCGGCAAAGGAGATATCCAGTTTCTTGCTGGTGTCCGAGAGGCAGATGCGGGTGGGGTCCAGCACCAGGCTGATATCCCGCTGCCATTCTTCGCTGTCGAAGAACTCACCCAGCAGTTCCGCGCTTTCATCGGACAAGGTATTGAGTTTGATACAGAAGTCGGCACCGGCCAGAAAGTACTTGATCTTGTTGTGGGCGCCGCGACCTGTGATCACTGCACAAATAATCGGCTTCAAGTTGTCGTTGCGCAGGTTTTCCACCAGCGCAAGGTTATCTTCGAGTGCCTGAGGGCTGTCGATGATAATGAAGATCGCCCGATACAGGCCGTGATATTCGTTGTGCTGATATGAACTAATGTAGGCGTCGGCTTCAACAGCCATACCGCTCTGCACATGCTTCGCGATTAGCGCGCTAAAGTGTTCAGCCACGCCACGGGTACGACCCAGGGTGAGAACACCTGGTTCGTCGCTTGTGCGGCGCGGGCTTCTAGTCGCTAAGTTACCTGTGAGCATCATGCATTGACTCGAAAAGGTGCTGACATCGGGATGTTAAAGCACCGGTTCTCATCTGTGACTGACAATTGGTAACATTTGGACGAATTTTAGACGTGGCTCCCGAGTTTTCTAACAATAATTAAGCGATTCAAGCTTTTAGTTGATTTTTTCGGGGCTGTGAACTAACGAAATTGAGGTCGTTAGATGGTGGCAATATGGAATGGTGCCACTATTTTGTAATTATCGCGACCTGTTTTTATGTCCCTTGGCCATCACTCAACTGCATACGTATCAGAGCAGTGTGAGGTGGGTCACATTTTATGGGGAGGCCTGTGTTTTGGCTATAACGTCGACAAGTTCACACACGGACGTTTATTAACATGCCTTGAGTGTGGCTTTTGATAAGACATATTCTCCGTCCCCGAGTCGGGCAATGGGTGTACATCTGCCAATTGTTTTACTTCAGATACTCAATGCCTGAATGCATTTAACAGGGCGCCCGCAAAGAGCGCTCTGACGGAGGATTAATGGATTTACTGACCTTGTTCAAGGTGCTGATTCTTGGGGCGGTAGAAGGCCTGACCGAGTTCCTGCCCATTTCCAGTACGGGCCACCAGATTATCGTTGCCGACTTGCTGGAATTCGGCGGTGAACGCGCCATGGCGTTCAACATCATCATTCAACTGGGCGCCATTCTGGCCGTGGTCTGGGAGTTTCGCCCGAAGATCTTCGAGATCGTCAAAGGCCTGCCGACCCAAAGCAATGCCCAGCGTTTTACCCGCAATCTGCTGATCGCCTTTTTCCCGGCGGTCATTCTCGGCGTGTTATTCGCCGACACGATTCATGAATACCTGTTCAACCCGATCACCGTTGCCGTCGCATTGGTCGTGGGCGGCATCGTGATGTTGTGGGCCGAGCAGCGGGATCATGTAGTGAGTGTCGACCATGTGGACGACATGAAGTGGGCCGACGCGCTGAAGATCGGTTGCGTACAGTGCCTCGCGATGATTCCGGGCACGTCGCGCTCCGGTTCCACCATCATCGGCGGTCTGCTGTTCGGCCTGTCACGCAAAGCCGCCACGGAGTTCTCGTTCTTCCTGGCGATGCCGACCATGGTCGGTGCCGCGGTGTATTCCGGCTACAAATACCGCGAACTGTTCCAGAGCAGCGACCTGCCGGTCTTCGCCCTGGGCTTCGTCGTAGCGTTCATCTTCGCGATGATCGCTGTCCGCGGCCTGCTGAAGTTCATTGCAAACCACAGCTACGCCACCTTCGCCTGGTACCGCATTGCCTTCGGCTTGCTGATCCTTGCCACCTGGCAGTTCGGCTGGGTTAACTGGACGGCTGCGGCGGCAAGCTGATTACTGGCTGCTGATCAGTGCAGCGATGGCGAGGTCGCTTAACTCGGTATCGGGCGATTCATGACGAAACCGCTGCAAGGCTGACGTGAAATACGCAGCCTTCAGCATTCCGTCACTGGCTAGATAAAGCCGCGCGTCTTCCAGCTCCTCGGCGGAGTAAACGCGTTTATGGCTGTCGGTGGTTTCTTGCGAGGCTGTAAAAGGCGTGAGCAGCAGGGAAGCAAGCGAGAAACCAGACAACTTGGTCACCTCCCATGGCGTATCGGTGTTACCCAGACACAGCCCGTCGCAGTGGGCCTGGGCATTAGACGTGGCGCAACACAAGGCAAGGAGGGTGCAACGCTTGAAACCAGAGAAATTCAATGCGGGCATAAACAAAAGACATCCTGTCAGTACATCAAAAGAATTACATCAGCGGGCAACAGTCATTCGTTGCCCGCATATTCAAAGCATCGATCAACGACCCGCCAGCAACTCCGCCGCCTGATCCAGCAACGCCAGCGGATCCTTGGCCTTGTGGATATCCACCGACAACAACTGACGAAACTTGCGCGCCCCCGGGAACCCGGTGCCCAGGCCCAGCACATGCCGGGTGATGTGATGCATCGCACCGCCGGCCAGCAAATGCTCGGCTATATAAGGCCGCAACTGCGCCAGCGCCTCGGCCCGGCTGATCACCGGCGAGCTGCTGCCGAACAGCTGCTGATCCACCTCGGCCAGCAGATAAGGATTGTGATACGCCTCGCGCCCCAGCATCACGCCGTCAAAGGTCTGCAAATGCTCATGGCAGGCCTCCATCGTCTTGATCCCGCCGTTCAGAATGAACTCCAGCTCCGGAAAATCCGCCTTCAACCGCGCCGCCACGTCATAACGCAACGGCGGAATGTCCCGGTTCTCCTTCGGCGACAACCCCTCCAGAATCGCAATCCGCGCATGCACCGTAAAACTCGTGCACCCGGCATCCCGCACCGTCCCGACGAAATCGCACAGCTCCTCATAACTGTCCCGCCCATTGATCCCGATCCGATGCTTCACCGTCACCGGAATCGACACCGCATCACGCATCGCCTTCACACAATCCGCCACCAACTGCGGATGCCCCATCAGGCACGCCCCGATCATATTGTTCTGCACCCGATCACTCGGGCAGCCAACGTTCAGATTCACCTCGTCGTAACCGTGCTCCTGCGCCATACGAGCGCAAGCGGCCAGGTCCAGCGGAACGCTGCCGCCCAACTGCAACGCCAGCGGATGCTCGGCTTCGTTGTGGCGGAGGAAACGTTCGTGATCGCCGTTGAGCAGAGCGCCGGTGGTGACCATCTCGGTGTAGAGCAGGGCGTTTTTCGACAGGATGCGTAGGAAGTACCGGCAATGACGGTCAGTCCAATCCATCATCGGCGCGACGGAGAAACGGCGGGAGAGTGGGGCGGGTGTGGCGGTGATTGGGGGCATTGGGGGTACGGAATCGGTGTGGCTGGGAGGTGGAGGAGTTTATCAGGAATGGGGAGGAGGGGCTTGCCGGGACATTCGAGGGGGGGCCGACCGGCGCCGCGCTTGGGAGTGGACGGCTATTAGAAATCAACCCCCATTTCGTAAAGCCTAAACACTTAGGTGCAATGCCAATTTGGATGTCGTAAAAAAAGGGACGGACGTTTAAGCTTTAGGGTGATAAATGAGTCCGTCCCAAATATTTATTGGGCATTAAAGGTTTAGGTAGTAGTAGACATAATTTCCAAATACACCTGCGGCAATGGCAAGTGCGTAAGATGCAATGTTTTTTATGGTAGACGATTTTTTGGTTTTTTCACATTCGGCTTTTTTGTCCTTGTCTCTTTTTGTGATTAATATGAAAGATGGCGTCTCTTTCATGAAGATGAAAAGTGTAAGTGCTGCTAGGCCTATGCCCGTAAGGAATGATATGGCCCGGTACCACGCTTTAACTGCATGTAGCTGGTTGTTTGGGTCTAGTAGTTTTATTGTTAGATTGAGCTTCTGGTCAATGGAAAGAGCTTCGATGGAACTGTTTTCAGGTACGATGCTCAAAAATATTTGAGCGGTCTCTTTTTCTCTTATTAGTTGTTCGACATAGTCTGGAGTGAATATTCCTGCCGCAAGCATTCCTAAAGCAAAAAAAATAACAGAATAACCGATGGCTTTCGAAAGCCAATTACCTTCTTCAAAGATTGTATCAATTTCCCGTGTGAGTAGGGAGGCGATATCGTCACCCCAGGTTCTTTCTGTATGTGCAACGGTGAATCTCGCGATTCCCGTTGAATCTGTTGCTGTTCTGGTAATAACTGAGGTGCCAGTAGTCAGAACTACGGCGTTGTCCGTAATGAGCTGTAACGAGATTTCTTGCTTTTCAGGTGCAGGCTTGTTTGGGAAGTTAACTAGGTATGTCCAGGTAAGCTCTATACTTTTAGTTAGAACAATTGTTGCCTCATTAAAATTCAAGAATCCATTGATTGTAGTGATCTTGCGCTCCGGGCCGGTGTCATATCGTAACGTCGCTGAGAAGTCTACTAGAGCGCAGGATGCTTGTTGTTTTATACGTTGGTCTAATAGGTGGTGAAGGTGAATTAACCACTCGTGAGATGCTTCAAATGTTCCGCTTTTTGTTCCAGTGATTTTTTCAGGTTGGCCTAGTAAATTTGTTATAAAGTCGCCGAAATCTTTTTTCTTTATAGGTACTTGTACATACTGTTCGTCAGAGTTGCTGTCGGAAATTTTTACATTGAAGTTGTTGTCTGGCATTAAGCTTTCTCCCCTTGCTTAAAAGTGCTCTATTGCCATAGTCAGCCGACGGCTATAGCGGTGTCGAATGCAATTTGGATTGCTTAGTTTTAAGATTAATGTTAAGTGGGTGGTGTTTTTTTGTTTTGGTTTTTTAGTCAAGTCATTTGGCTCCATTTTTTAAGGTTAGTTTGGCATTGTTTGCTTTTTGCCATTGGTGAAAATATAAGTGTCAGGCACCCATTCAAATTTCATTTTTTCTGTATCGGAAGCAGCCAACTTCTTGTCGGCGGCCTGAAACTGGTTGTAATCCATTGTCCCGCTATAGATGTACGTTTGACCTGGGTCAATTTGGATGTCGTTGGTGAGGCCAATTCTTTTTATAGGGTCGCCGAACATGTCGCTGAGTACTACTGTTCCCTTTACGCCAGATAGGGCCTCAGTTGTATTGTTGTGTAGAGCAATTTCAATTGAAAAATATTCACTGTATTGCTTGTTTTTATAGTCGGCGGGATTCAGTTTAAGTTTGAGAAGGGACGCTGTAAGCGTTCCGTTCATTTCTTTCAGTGCCACAAGCTGTTGCTGTTTTACTTGCTCGGCCAGGGCTTTTTGTTTTTCCGCTTCGGCAGCTTTGGCTTCGATCCAGGCCTGTTGTGTTTTCAGAGCATCACCCAGTGTTGAGTCTGCAACAACTTTGCTACCGCCAAATGTGCTGGCCACCACTTGCCGGGCAGCATAGCCACCAAACAGTTTTCTATCGTTTTCATCGAGTTTGCCGACAGCTTCCATTAGCCCTTTGTCCTCTGACCATTTACTGATATCGGCAGGCAGTTTGGTTTGCTTTGGGTCAGAACAACCGGCGAGCAGCAAGCATGCAAGAAAAGTTGCGATGGTTTTTCCCTTCATGTATCAGTCCTTAAGATAATTATGTTTTTACTTGGTTGTGTGTTTGTTTACGAGTATAGCTCAAGAAAAAAAGGGTGATGCAATCGTTCCAGTTGCGACGCTTTGTTATTAGCTTATGTTTTGATACTGCTTTTCTATTTCTGTCCAGATGTATTCGTATCTGCTCTTCAGCCATGTCACCAATAAGGCGTTGGCTTTTCTTTTGAACCAGCTGTTCTCTTTTGCTCCCAGCATTTTTTCAATGTCATCTTCCAATTCCTTCCTGTTGAAACAAAGCCATATAGTCGGAAGCGTGCTTTCAAGATTGGAATGGCAAATCGGAGCAACCTCCTCAAAGAGTATGCGCTTCACTTCATCTCGATCGAATTCTCTTGTCCTTCGTGCAATCGCAGCATAGTCGACTTCGATATCAACAAAGGCATCCGACAACGCCCAGCGCACATCCGCTCTTTGTTGCTTTGTCATAGAACTTCCCATTTGGAAAATTCCTCCAGTTCTTCATCAAAGGTGTCGGCTACTGCGCTGCCAGCAATTCCTCCCACAATACTTCCCGCCAGAACGATTGCCACAGCGCAAGCTAGGGCGCCAGGGCCGCAAAATGCAGAGACGCCCAAGCCAGCCAACCCCCCGCCCGCAGCACCCCCGCCGATAATAATGCCTTGCCGGGCCGTTTCCTTGACTTTGTTGTCTGCGTTCATGATTTCATATACGGCGAAAGTCGCAGTGACCAATAGGCCGACCTTTCCCATTATTCTTAATTTTTGAGTTCCTTTGCTTACCGGTGCGTTGTCACGGCCCGCTGATTCCAGAATCTCGTAATAGACTTTGCTCTTTTGTTCTGGGGTCAGTTTGTTGTATTCGACGTTTGCCGTTTTCAGTGCGTACTTGTCCAGTGTGTCCTGTAACGTCGGAGGTAATCGTTTCTTCCGTTCGGCGAAGGCCACACCTTGTGCCGAGGTAAATTTTCGATGCTCGACCAAGATTCTATTTCGCATTTCCTGGCAAAATGCTGCTCCTTCTTGGGCACTTAGCCTTCCTGCGGCGACTTCGGCTTTGGTTTCCACTGACATGCGCTTAATGTTGCTCATGTAGTTGGTGCGTACTTTTGCATCTGATATGGCATCTAAAGAGAATCTTGTGGCAGCCCCCTCCATACCCGCAATCGCCATGTCCAATGGAGAATTTTCAAGCTCGTGTGCTTTTTGAACAACGTAGCTTCCCGTTACGAGCAATGGCTCAGTCATGAAACAATCCTTATTTCAATGATGCATTGAATAACGTGTCGAAAATTGAGTCGGTCGGTGGTTCTTCTTGAGTGCCGAACTCTAGCTTTTGGCAGACTTTTCCACGGATGTTGAGAAATTTCACAGTGTTGGTGATATCGAAATTTCCGAATTGGGTAGAACCATCTTCGAAGTGAGCAACGCAGCTCATGCCTAGGTAAGACTCAGAACCGGGGATGGTGAAGCTGATCCATCCAGGATGAATGATCATCGGCGTCGGCGGCGTAAACGGCGCAGGCGTATGTGAGTCGCCGATGATCACCGTTCCCGATCCTCCGATCACAACGTCTCCATGTGAACCCACTGTGCCGACCAGCGCGGCATTTTTGCCGTTGATGAATACGGTGCTGGATACGGCGGAGGCCAGTGCGCTGCCGCAGGTGCAGGTGTCGTCTTTTCGGGCGGCGGCAAGTCCGTCGAAGAATACGTCGGGGGATCCGGAGGCAATGGCTTTGGGGCCGTGTCCGGGGATGGGGCAACTGGTGGGATCGGTGATGCGTGCAGCGGGCTTTGCCATGTTTGACTCCCTGTCAACGGATTAGCTGGCACCGACTGTATCAGAGTTGCTTTGGTAGTTGCCTGACGGCGACGTGCGCGGTGTTGGTTATCCATCTAAACAGCAAAATTTGAGTGTGTTTAAACGAAGCTCTCTGACACTACTTCGGCCCTACGCATCCTTGCGTCACCCCCTACACCTAAGACAGAATCCGCCGGCTTGTGCCTCTAGCACGGGGGTTCTATCGTTCCTGGGTCACTGAAAATCAGTGATCGGGTTTGGTAGCCCGGATTCCGTCAGAAGCACAAGACTACTGTCTTGCGGAGGCTTTCAGTGCCTTCGTTTTATGGTGGTCATGCGCAGGGCATCTTCGGATGCGCCGGGGTTCCTGACGGCCGGTCTACCAACCTGCGTATGGCCTCCACCCTAGTTTGGTAGCGAAGGTGGCGGCTCCTAACCTCTATCCGTCGGGAGTTACTCCATGTTCAAACCAACACCCAACCCACCAGAAACCGATCCAGTCTCCCCCTACAAATTCCCCGATTCACGAACCCTGAACGAAGCCGCCGAACGCGCCCTCGATCACTATCTCACCCCACAGCAACGGATCATGGGCAGCCACACCCAACATGACCCGATGTACTTCGCCAACCCGGCCTACGACACCGAATCCCTGCTCGCCAACGCCAGCGAATCCTTGGGATCCGCCTCCGAAATGCTCAACAACTTCGCGGCCACCCTGGAACCCGCCCACCGCAAAACCGCCATCGGCATTGCGCAGTTGGTGATGTTGGGGTCTTTGGCGGTGAATCAGGCGCTGGATAACGTCGAGCCGAAGTAGGTTCGGGCAACCCTCTGCGGTAGAGGGTTGATCGTTAGACGTGGGTTCAACCTGAACCCACGCTGAAACCCCCACAAGTTTCATCTTCCCGCCATCCACGCAGGCCTACGATCCATCCACAAGATCCCGATCCCACCCGAGCGCCACACACCATGAACAATCCACTCAAAGCGCTGTTGATCGTCGCCACTGTCTCGGTTTTAAGCGCCTGTTCCGGCTCCGGTGGCCTGACCACCACCAGTTGTTTCTCCAGCGACTGTCAGTCGCCGGAGGCGCGTAACGTGAATACGTTGAAGTTCGGCGGGAGCAATATCGGTAACAGTTTCAACCAGTACAGCTCCGGCCTGATGCATGACGACTGAGGGTCACTGAGCCGCGGGCACGGCGATCCATTCGCTCAGGACTTTCTGGTATTTGCCGGTGACTTTGCTCAGGTGCAGCCACTGGTCGACGTAGAGTTTCCAGCTGATGTTGTCGCGCGGCAGCAGGTAGGCTTTTTCGCCGTATTGCATGAACTGGCTCGGGTTGACGGCGCACAGGCCGGGTTTGAGTTTCTGCTGGTAGAGGGCTTCGGAGGCGTCGGTGATCATCACGTCGGCCTTGTTGTCGAGCAGTTGCTCGAAGATGGTCACGTTGTCGTGCAACGCCAGTTGCGCCTTGGGCAGGAAGGCGTGGACGAAGGCTTCGTTGGTGCCGCCGGCGGGTTCGACCAGGCGCACGTTCGGCTGGTTGATCTGGTCGATGGTCTGGTATTTGGACTGGTCGGCGCAGCGCACCAGCGGGATCTTGCCGTCGACGTCGAGGGTGTTGCTGAAGAAGGCTTTTTTCTGGCGTTCGAGGGTCACCGAGATGCCGCCGACGCCGATGTCGCATTTGCCGGCCTGCATGTCCGGCATCAGGGTTTTCCAGGTGGTCTGCACCCATTCGACCTTTACCCCGAGGCTGTCGGCCAGGGATTGCGCCATGGCGATGTCGATGCCTTCGAATCCGCCGTCCGGGCGTTTGAAGGTGTAGGGCTTGTAGTCGCCGGTGGTGCAGACGCGCAACTGGCCTTGTTGCTGAATGGTGTCGAGGTGCGAGGCCGGTTCTTGTGCCTGGGCGCCGCCGGCCATGGCCAGCAGGCCGCAGAAGATCATCGTGCTTTTTGGAATTGTCATTGTGATCGGGCTTGTGCAGTGGAGGTGCGGGCCAGTGTAGTGAATGGGTTTGCCGGGTGTCACCCCGGTTCCGGGCTCAACGTGCCCAGCCACGCCACCAGTCCCACGATCAGAAGCGCAATCATCAGCTCCAGTGCCACGCTGCGGCGCAAGGCGTTGGCCGCCATTTGATGCTGGCCGGCGCGCAACGATTGCTCAAGCAAAGGCCCGAGGTGGAAGCGGTTCAACGCGGCCAACACCAACATTCCCCCGAACAACACAACCTTTATCGCCAGCAGAATACCGTAGGTGCCGAGCAGGACTTCGCCCAGTGTCGGGCCGACGATGAACAGGTAATTCGCCACGCCGGTGATCGAGAGGATGAGCACAATTGCCGCGCCGACGCCTTCGAAGCGTTTGACGGAATCCGCCAGCGAACGAATGCGCGCTTCGCTGCACAGTGCGTCGAGCCGCGACATCAAGATCAACGCGAGCATCGCGCCCAGCCACGCACCCGCCGCGAGCAGGTGCAGGATGTCGCTGAGCAGATGCCACGCGTTATCCATCGCCCCGTGTCCGCTCCAGGCCAGGGAGGCGAGGGCGACGGCGCCGGCCATCGATGCCAGCCGCAATCCCGGCCAGAGCATCACGACGATCAGCGCAATCATCCGCAGCGCCCACGCCAGCCCGACGTCGGTTTCCAGCACCATCATTTGCAGGTGCGGCCACAGCGCCGCGAATTGCGTTTCGCCACTCATGGCGCGGGTCATCAGCACCAGTCCCGCCACTGACAGCAGCGCCCCAATCAACGCCATCCCGCGCAGCAGCGGCCGAAACCGCAGCACCGCGTCAACGCTGTACAGCCCGAACAACGCGAGCCCGAACAACAGCAGCAAATCCACATACAGCGCCAGACGCAGGAGGATGTTGATCAGTTCAGCCATCGCTCATTGCACTTTGAATGTGACGTTGCCGGTGATCGGGTGCGTGTCCGATGACACCGCGCGCCATTCGACCTTGTACGTGCCGGCCGGCAAGGGCGTGAGCGGGGTGACGAGCATGGTTTTCGGGTCGCTGCCGGCGCTGACTTTGGCCTTCATCGGCATCGGCGAGTGGGCCATGCCGGGCATTTCGGTCATCACCAGTTTGGCGCCGGAGAATTGGGTCAACAGATCCTCCGAAAAGCGCAGTTCGATCTTGCCGGGCGCCGCGCCGTCGGCACCTTCGGCCGGGGTCGACGACAGCAGTTTCGGATGGGCCTGGGCCAGGGTACTCAGGAGCAAACCGCTGGCGAGGACGAGGGAGATTTTCAGTGTGCGCATGCAAGACCTCGGTGTTGTTTTTTGATGGAATTCAGAACCACAGCCGCACGCCGAGGACGAGTCGGGCTTCGCTGCGATCCTCGCTTTCTTCCCGTGCGTAATCGGCGGTTTGGCCGTAGGTGCGGTTCCAGGTCACGCCGATGTAGGGCGCAAATTCGCGGCGGATCTCATAGCGCAGACGCAGCCCGGCTTCGGTGTTCGAAAGGCCCGAGCCGATCCCGCGTTGCGGGTCGTTTTTGCCGTAGACGTTGAGTTCGGCGGTGGGCTGCAGGATCAGGCGATTGGTCAGCAGGATGTCGTAGTCGCCCTCCAGCCGCACCGCGCTCTGGCCGTTTTCGCCGAGGAACGCCGTGGCTTCGGCTTCGAAGTTGTACAGCGCCATGCCTTGCAGACCGAACGCGGCCCAGGTTTGTGGGGCGCCGGGTTTGAAGTCCTGGCGCACGCCGCTGACCACGTCCCACCACGGCGAAATCGCGTGGCCCCACAGCGCCTGGATTTCCGCGTCTTCGGTCTTGCCGTTGCTGCGTTCGCCTTCGGAGCGCAGCCACAGTCGATCGATGTCGCCGCCGATCCAGCCGGACAAATCCCAGGCCAGGGTGCTGGCGTCGTCGGCGTCCTGCCATTCGAGTTTGTCGGCGAGGAAGTACGTGTTGATGGCGCTGTCGTGCACTTGATGTCCGGCGTGGCTGGTGAACACGGCGGCGCGGTCGGCGTCGGTCAGTGCCGGGATCGGCGTGCGGCTTTCGGTCGGCGCGGCGGGCTGCATCATGCCGTCGTCCATGCTTTGCAGATCGCCCATCCGGCTGTGATCCATGCCCTGCATGTCGCTGGCGGCGAAGGCCGGAGCCATCGACAGGAGCGACAACGAAAACGCGGCAAATCGAGTCATGGTCGGCGTCCTCATTCTTCCACCCGCACTTCGCGGAACATGCCCATTTCCATGTGGTACAGGAGATGGCAGTGATAGGCCCAACGGCCGAGCGCATCGGCGGTGACGCGGTAAGTGCGACGGGTGCCGGGCGGCATGTCGATGGTGTGTTTGCGCACCTGGAAATTGCCGTTTTCGTCTTCCAGATCGCTCCACATGCCGTGCAGGTGAATGGGGTGAGTCATCATCGTGTCGTTGACCAGTACCAGGCGGATTCGCTCGCCGTACTTCAACAGCAGCGGCTCGGCGTCGGAGAACTTGATGCCGTTGAACGACCAGGCGAATTTCTCCATGTGGCCGGTGAGGTGCAGCTCGAGGGTGCGGCTCGGGTCGCGGCCGTCCGGGTCTTCGAAAGGGCTGCGCAGGTCGGCGTAGGTCAGCACGCGGCGACCGTTGTTGCGCAGGCCGAGTCCGGGGTCGTCGAGTTTCGCGGCGGTGGTCATGGCTTGCATGTCCACCAGCGGGTTGTCCTTTTCGCTGTCGGGGTGCGACTGCATCGGGCCCATGTTCATGCTCGAGTGATCCATGCCGCTCATGTCCATCGAACCATGATCCATGCCGCCCATACCCATGTCGTCCATGGTCACCAGCGGTCGCGGATCCAGCGCCGGCACCGGGGCCGACAATCCGGCGCGCGCTGCAAGGGTGCCTCGGGCATAACCGGTGCGGTCCATGGCCTGGGCGAACAGGGTGTAGGCGTCGGCGGCGGGTTCGACGATCACGTCATAGGTTTCCGCCACGGCGATGCGCAATTCGTCGACGCTGACCGGTTTGACGTGCAAGCCATCGGCGGCGACCACGGTCATTTTCAAGCCGGGGATACGCACGTCGAAGTAGGTCATGGCCGAGCCGTTGATCAGCCGCAGACGCAGCTTCTCACCGGGGTGAAACAGGCCGGTCCAGTTGTTATCCGGGGCGTGGCCGTTCATCAGGAAGGTGTACGTGGCGCCGCTGACGTCGGCGATATCGGTGGGGTTCATCTTCATCTGCGCCCACATCGTGCGATCGGCGACGGTGGCGTCCCAGCCTTTTTCGCCGACGTCATGGATGAAGTCGCCGACGGTGCGCTTGTGGAAGTTGTAGTAGTCGGACTGTTTTTTCAGGGTCTTCATCAGGCTGGCCGGGTCTTCGTCGGTCCAGTCACTGAGCATCACCACGTAGTCGCGGTCGTACTGGAATGGTTCCGGTTCCCGCGCATCGATCACCAGCGGCCCGTAGACCCCGGCCTGTTCCTGCAGGCCGGAATGGCTGTGATACCAGTAGGTGCCGTGCTGGCGAACCTTGAACTGATAGACGTACACGCCACCCGGCTCGATGCCCTTGAAACTCAGGCCGGGCACGCCGTCCATGTTGGCCGGCAGCAGAATGCCGTGCCAGTGGATCGACGTGCTGTCCTTGAGCCGGTTGCGCACCCGCAGCGTCACCGTATCGCCCTCGCGCCAGCGCAGCAGCGGGCCGGGCAGGCTGCCATTGATGGTCATCGCGGTGCGGGGCTGGCCGGTGAAGTTGACCGGTGTTTCGCCGATGAACAGCTCGAAGTCGGTGCCGCTTAACTCGTTGACCTGGCCGGGGCTGTTCAAGGCCCAGACCGGCGTGCGCCACAGGCCGAGGCCGCCGAGCAGGCCGCTGGCAGCGAGGCCTTTGACGAAGGTGCGTCTTGAGGTGGTGGAAGGCATGCGCTGGAAGTCCCCGTTTGACCAATGACGGGGAGGCTAACCAGCGGCAGCTTTCAGTTGGCTGAGGCGCGGATTACAGTTGCGTCAGGTTCAACCTACAGACCGAGCCCTTCCTGGACTACCAGCAGCAGGTTGTTTTCCGTCAACGCAATCGCATCCAGCTGTTGCCCGGTTTCGAGCGTCTGCAACCACCAATGGCTTTCACCGTGCTCATCGACCGTGCGCAGCAGCGATGCTTCGCGCCCCGGCAGGACGATTTGCACGCGCCCTGCGCCGTCTTCGGTGAAGCGGGCGATGGGGTCGAACGTCAGGCTGTGGTGGTTGGCTTCGATGATCAACTGGTCGATGGCGTAGTCGTGGGTCTCGCCATCCGATGAAGATTCGCAAACATGCGTAGGATTGCGCCGAATCTTCAGTCCTACTTCGGTGACCGGTTGCAACCAGCCCTCGATACGGTGATACAAGGCGTAGACCTGAGCCGGCCAGCAATCGATTTCCAATTCGGCGCAGGTGATTTCGTCAGCATGGGTGTGCCGGGTTTGTTTGAGTTTCGCGGCGAGTTCGTCTGCTTTACTCATGTCGGTTCCCTGTGGTGATTTCAACATCATCGTAGTCCTTTCAAAGTAATGCAGGTTTTGCCCTGCGTCATGCGTCTGCAACACAAGCGTGACTCAATCAGCCCCTGACCACGTGACGGTCAGACCAAAGAAACCACGGACGCACGCGTCCCAAGGAACGGGAACATGAAAAAGCTTTTTACAATTATGGCGCTGATTGCGCTGACGGTCGGTAGCATCGGCCTGAGTTCGGCACGCCAGTCGTCCGCCAGCAAGGCGGAATCGGTGGCGGGGGTATTCGATTACTACCTGCTGACGTTGTCCTGGTCGCCGACCTTTTGCCTGACCCACAAGGATGACCCGCAATGCACCGGCAAGGGTTACGGTTTTGTCCTGCATGGCCTGTGGCCGCAATACGCCAAGGGCGGCTGGCCGCAATCCTGCCCACCGCTGACCAACCTGTCGGCCGCTGAAACGGCCAAAGGCCTGACGCTGTTCCCGACCAAAAAACTGCTCGATCACGAATGGAGCAAACACGGCACCTGCAGCGGCCTCGGCGCGATGGGCTATCTGGACGAAGCGGACAAGGCCGTGGCGGCGGTGAACATCCCGCAAGAGTTGCAACCGTTCAGTAGCTCTTATTACTTCGAAGCGCAGGAAATTGCCGACCTGTTCCGCAGGAGCAATCCGGGCATCCCGTCAGACGGTATCGCCGTCATCTGCAACGGCCCGGAACTCTCGGAAGTGCGCGTGTGCATGGGCAAGGACCTGCAATTCGGCGCCTGCGGCAAGGGCGTGAAAACCCAGTGCCGGGCGGGGGATATTCGAGTACCGCCATCGCGTTGACCGGAGCGGTTACCGGTCATAAAAAACAGGCGCCTTTTTAGGCGCCTGTTTTTTTTGCAATCGGGTTTGATCAATGGAAGGACTTTGTTCATGCTGCGCGCCCCACGGATGATGACGCGATACTGCAAGGAGCTTTTTCATGAGCGGAAAACCCGCTGCCCGAGTGACCGACCCGACGGCTTGCCCATTGCCGGGGCATGGCACCAACCCGATTGTCAGCGGTTCGCCGAATGTGAATTTCGACGGGCTGCCCGCTGCACGAATGACCGACAAGTCGGCGTGCGGCAGTCCGATTACCGGTGGCGTTGCCTCGACGGTTTTTATCAATGGCCTGAACGCCGCAACCCTGGACAGCACCGGTGGTCACGGGAATGTGGTGGTGGGCGGCTCCGGGACCGTCATCATCGGCGATACCGTGGTGAACGCTCCCTTCAGCGGCCTGCTGCCAATGCCGGTGCACTTCACCGACAAGTTGCAGTTGGTGAACGACACGACCGGCGAACCGATGCCGAATCATCCGTACATGATTCAGCGCGCGGACGGTCGGATGGAGCACGGCATGTCTGACGCCGCCGGTTTTACCCACACGATCAGTTCGCATCTTCCGGAAACCATCAAACTGTTTCTGGAGGAATGAGGCATGGGTGCGGAAACGGTTACGTGCGAGAAAGGCAACAATTACAAGCTGCACAAGGAACATACGCTGACGGACAAGAAGGATGTCAGTGTGAAGGCTGTTCCGGTGGAGAGTACCAAGGCGATTGTTTTTTTTATCGGCGGGGCGGGTGACAAGGAGAGCTATTACTTTTCCGGCCCCTTTGAAAACGTTAACCAAGCTAAATCTGGCTTTGATGATCGAAACGGTAAGCTGGAAAAAGAGGGCAAGTATAAATCCGAGTGGCTTGGGTACAACGAGGTTCGGGGGAAGAAGGATATTCAGAAATATGTTCTGAACCTGATTCCTTATAAATCCTGCCCTATCTATATAGTGGGCCATAGTTTGGGTGGATGGAACGGAGCCCACTTGACCCGTGTCATGTCTGAGTGGGGATACAGGATCAATATGTTGGTAACGCTGGATCCTGTGGGGGAGGGCACTCTGGTGTGGCTGGGATCTGATATATACGGAGAGAAACCGACGCCGGTGGCCGATTATTGGATCAATATCAAAGCCACACCCTCGAGGCCCGATCAGTCCGATTCGGTAGCCGACTTTGGAGAGAAGTGGCAAGTGGTCAGTGGACCCAATGTCAATGTGAATATGGATACGAACCACGCCAATGCCCCAGCGATGTTCACCAGGCCCATCGCTCAGGGAAAGTCAGCCAGTGACCTTATGTTTGAAGCTATCAACAAGGACGTTTGCTGATATGAAAAACGCTCTTTTACTTCTACTGATTACCTTGTGTTCAGCCTGCGCTAAAAACCATACGGTCCAGCCTGCAAATCTCAATTTTCTGGCGATAGAGAGAAAGCCCAACGGCCTGTATTACGAAATTTACTACGGCTCTGATGTAAATCTTTTGGATCTGTTTGGGAGAGGAATGAGGGAAGGCGCCGCTTCGACAACTCTGAAATGTGCGCTGGGTGACGATCAGGACTTCTCTATCACTAACCGCTTCAGGTATTCGGCGTACGGACTGATTGATGTAGATGAGGCCAACAAGGCAGGTGGGAAATACAACTACGTGACGAGTGCAACTTTAAGGCAGACCGTAAATAACGGTTCAACTCAGGAATTTCTTTCAACTCAGGAGTTGAATGGCCTGTTGTCCGGAAAGCTCCAGGTCCCCTGCAAAGTCGTCATTACCGCTTGGGGCTACAAACCCTACTACTCAAACACCATGAACCTCCCGGTCGCAGACCTGCTGCGCGAAGTCAACAAGCCCTGAGCTCAGCGCCCATCGGGGGGATCAAGCAAATCCCCCCGCATCCACCCCCAATTCCCCCCGCAAAAACTCCACCAGCCCCCGCTGCAATCCACTCAACACCCCCTCGCGACTGACCAGCGCCAGTTCCGTCGGTGGCAACAGCGGCAAGTCCGTACACACCCGATGTTCCGGCAACACCGCCGAAGCCGGCAGCACCGAAACCCCGAGCCCGGAGGCGACCGCCGCTTGAATGCCGGTCAAGCTGTGGCTGCCGAAGGCCACCCGCCAGGGGCGTTGCGCCACGTCGAGCAGGCGGATCGCCCGTTGTCGGTACAGGCAGCCCTGGGGAAACAGCGCCAGCGGTAACACGCCACTGGATGAGTCGAACTCAGCACCCTTGACCCAAACCAGTCGTTCCGGCCAAGTCGCCCAGGCCGGGCCGCTGTCGGGTTCGCGTTTGATCAGGGCGATGTCGATTTCGCCGCTGTCGAGGCGTTGGCGCAGGTCGAGGCTCATGCCGCTGACGGTCTCCAGCCGTGCTTGCGGGTGGCTGCGGGTGAAGCCGGCGAGGATCAGCGCCATGCGTCGGGCGTCGAAGTCTTCCGGCATGCCGATGCGCAGGATTTCCAGATCCAGATCGCTGGCCAGGGCTTCGCTGGCCTCGGCCGACAAGGCCAGCAGGCGGCGGGCGTAGTGGATCAGCAGTTCGCCGTGCTCGGTGACGCTGACGTTCAACCCGGTGCGGTCGCGCAACAACAGGGCGTGGCCGACCAGGTCTTCGAGTTTGCGCACCTGTTGGCTGACCGTGGATTGGGTGCGGTGGACGCGTTCGGCGGCGCGCGTGAAGCTGCCTTCATCGACCACGCAGACGAAGGTTTTCAGCAGTTCCAGATCCAGCATGGCGGCGGTCTCGATATTTGTTTGGCAACTGACGGTCGGCAATTTATTTAATTTCACACTATCACCCCGGGTTCATAAGCTGAAGCCCTCACTTTCAGAGGAATGCCCCCATGACGTTGATCAACACACCGCGCCCGCAATGGCTGACCTTCGATTGCTACGGCACCTTGATTCAATGGGACGAAGGCCTGCGCGCCGTGGCCGAGCGGATCCTCAGCGAGAAGGGCGAGCACCGGGTCGACGCCGGGCGCCTGATCGAGGTCTACGACCGCCACGAACATCGCCTGGAACAGACACCGCCGCATCGCTCGTTCCGCGAGCTGAGCACTCTCGGCCTGCAACTGGCCCTGGAAGAACTGGGCCTGGCGAGTGCCAGCGAAGACAGTCAGCGCCTGGCCGCTGCGATCCCGCAGATGCCGCCGTTTCCCGAAGTCGTCGAGACCCTCGCGCAGCTCAAGGCCAAGGGTTTCAAGCTGTGCATCGTCTCCAACACCGATGACGACATCATCGCGGGCAACGTCGCTCAACTCGGTGGCCACATCGACCGGGTGATCACCGCGCAACAGGCCGGTGCCTACAAACCGGCGCCGCGGCTGTTCGACTACGCTCATGAGCAATTGGGCGTCAGCCGCGATCAGGTGGTGCATATCTGCGCCAGCCCGATGCTTGATCACACGGCGGCCCGCGATATGCATTTTCATTGCGTCTGGATCGATCGCGGCACCGGTCGTCAGTTGCTGCCGGACTATCGGCCCGACGCGATCCTCAACACGCTGGACGAAGTGCTGCCGCTGTTCGCGTCCCTTGGCTGGTAAGAAACCACGCCCGTCATCAAGGAGTTTCGCCATGGCCCATACCCTGTCCGGCAGCGCCCGAGCTGCGCGTTGCGGTTCGTTGAACCTCGACAGTGAAGCCATCCTCACCGCCCGCCACGAGCTGGCGGCGTGCTTTCAACTGGCGGCGCTGCACGGGCTGGAGGAGGGGATCTGCAATCATTTTTCGGCGATGTTGCCGGGGCACGATGACCTGTTTCTGGTCAATCCGTACGGCTATGCGTTTTCCGAAGTGACGGCGCATAACCTGCTGGTCTGCGACTTCGCCGGCAACGTGGTGGACGGCGAGGGTCAGCCGGAAGCGACTGCTTTCTATATTCACGCGCGCCTGCACCAGTGGCTGCCTCGGGTGAAGGTCGCGTTCCATACGCACATGCCGAACGCGACAGCGTTGTGCCTGCTGGAGGGGCCGCCGCTGTTGTGGCTGAGTCAGACCGCGCTGAAGTTCTACGGGCGCACGGCGGTGGACGAGCATTACAACGGGCTGGCGCTGGATGAGCGTGAAGGCGACCGGATTGCCGAGGTGATGGGCGAGGCCGACATTCTGTTCCTGAAGAACCACGGAGTGATTGTCGCGGCGCCGACCATCGCCGAAGCCTGGGACGATCTGTATTACCTGGAGCGTGCCGCGCAGGTGCAACTGCTGGCGATGGCCACGCAACGGGAGTTGAAACCGGTGCCGCACGCGGTTGCGCAACGGGCTTACGAGCAGATGCGCGAGGGCGATCCGGAAAGTGCGCGGGCGCATCTGCACAGTGCAATGCGGCGGTTGGCGAGTCGGGGGTAAAAGCGAGGAAAACGGGCAGGCAAAAATAATTCGCGTCGCAGGTCATCCAATTGCCCTGCGCGCCGATAGCAAAAGGGTCGGGATTGTCTCGGTGGCACTTGGTTGCCCCACACAACCCGTTGGGCTACGCTCACAAAAACAAGGGTTTCGGGCTTTTGCCCCTGTCGTACCTGCCCAGGACACGCTTTTGCCTATCCCCATTCACGATCCGCACCAGGCCCCCGGCGGCACCCTCAAGCGTTTGCCCCTGCGCAAGGCGGCGGTGTTGTTCATCGTGGCTGTGTGTCTGAGCCTGTCCGGCCTGTTGTATTTGCAGATCGAACAGTCGCGGCGCCAGGATCTGGCCAACGCGCAGGTGTCGTCGGCCAACCTGACCCGGGCCATGGCGCAGCAGGCTGAAGACACTTTTCTGGCAGCGGATCTGGTGCTGACCAGCCTGGTCGACTGGGTTCAGGACGATGGCTATGGCGCGGAGCAGAAGCCGCGTTTGCAGAAAACCCTCGCGCGGCGGGTGCAGCAACTGGAGCAGTTGCACGGCATGTTCCTGTTCGACCGCGAAGGGCAGTGGGTGATTACCTCGTTCGCGGATCTGCCGCGCGGCCATGGCGTGGCCGATCGCGAGTACTTCAAGTTTCACCAGCAGAACGTCTCGGCCGTGGCGCACATCGGCCCGGCGATCCGCAGCCGTGAGAACGGCGAGTGGATCATCCCGATCTCGAAACGGGTCAACGACCACGCCGGCAATTTTCAGGGCGTATTGCTGGCCGGGATCAAGATGTCCTACTTCGACCGGTTCTTCAAAAGCTTCAGCCTGGACGACAACGGCACCATGTTCCTCGGCCTGACCGACGGCACCTTGCTCGCCCGGCGGCCTTTCGACGAGAGCCTGATCGGCACCTCGCTGGCCAAGGGCGAGATCTACCAGAAGTTGCTGCCCAATGCAGCCGCCGGCACCGCGATGATCGATTCGGTGGTCGACGGTGTCACCCGTCTTTATGGTTACCGGCAGCTGGAAAGCTACCCGTTGGTGGTCGCGGCGTCTTCGTCCCGGGACACGATCCTCCAGGGCTGGTATGACCGGGCGTTCCAGTCCAGCGTCATCGTGGCGCTGGTGATGCTCGGCGTGGGGCTGTTCGGCTGGGTGTTCATTCATCAGGTGCGCGATGGTGAGCGGATCGAGAAAAACCTGCGCAAGGCCCAGCGGACGCTGGAGCAGATCGCCACCCATGACAGCCTGACCGGGCTGGCCAACCGGCGTCTGTTCGAGCGCTCGCTGGAGGTGGAGTTTGCCCGGGGCGCGCGGCAGTCGAGCCCGGTGAGCCTGATCATGCTCGATATCGATTTCTTCAAAAGCTACAACGATGCCTACGGCCACGTGGCCGGCGACCATTGCCTGACGCAGGTCGCGCAGGTGGTGAAGAACTGCTGCCAGCGCAAATCCGATCTGGCGGTGCGCTATGGCGGGGAAGAGTTCGCGGTGTTGCTGCCGGACACCGACATCAACGGCGCGCTGGCGATTGCCGGGCAGATCCGCCGCAGCGTCATGGACAAACACATCACCCACAGCGGCTCGCCCACCGGTTATCTGACGGTGAGCCTGGGCTGCTACTCGTTTATTCCACTGGGCAACGACAGCCCTGAGCTGTTCATCCAGCGCGCCGATGCGGCGCTGTATCAGGCCAAAAACGCCGGCCGCAATCGCGCGGCCGTGTTGTCGATGGACGTCAGTTTCGGCGAATTGCTACGTTCGGATCGCTGACAAAAAACGATAGGGTTCAGACACAGGCCATGGCGTTCACCACGGCCTGCTCTTGTTCGTTCAGCCGCCAGTGCCACCGCCGGCACCGCCCGTGCCGCCACCGGCCGAACCAGTGCCACCTCCTGCTCCCGAGCCTGAACCGCTGGCACCGCCGTTGGTGCCGGTGCCGCCCCCCGCGCCGCTGCCGCCGGACGGCGAGCCCGGCGTATTGTCCGGTGGCATGGGCGAGCCATTGGTGGAGCCGGATTTGGTGCCCGTGGCATCGGCGCCGTCGTTGGCGGCGAATGTCGCGGCTGAGCCTGTGGCCAGCAGGCCGATCAACAACAGCGAGGTGAGTTTGCGCGTCATCATGGTCTGTCTCCGGAAAGGGGATTACCTGATATTGGTCAAACGCGCCGAACCCTTGGTGCCGGCCGGATGACGAGCGGTCAGAAGTCCACGGTGGCCGACACCTTCAGCGTGCGCGGTGTGCCCTGGGTCAGGTAACCGCCGTTGGCCGAGGCCCAGTAAGCTTCGTTGGCGACGTTCTCCAGATTGGCGCGCAGGGTGATCTGCTTTTCATCCAGTTTGAAGGCGTAGCGCGAGCCGAGATCGAAGCGGTTCCACGCCGGAATGCTTTGAGTATTCGCCGCGTTCAGGTACTGGCCGCCGGTGCGCAGCATGCGCGCGCTGAGTGCGGCACCTTCGAGACCCGGAATGTCCCAGTCAGCGCCGAGGTTGAACTGGAAGCGCGGCACCCCAACGGCGCGATTGCCGTCATTCACGCCGTTGCTGCTGCCTTCCAGTTCAGTTTTCATCACGGTTGCGCCGCTGAGCAGGCGCAGGCCGTCGAGCGGTTCGCCATAGACGTTGAGTTCCACGCCTTTGTTGGTCTGCTGGCCGTCGACCCGGAAGATCCCGTCCTGGGTGTAGCTCGACGGTTGCTCGATGCGATAGACGCCGAGGTTGGCGCCGTAGCTGCCCATGTCCAGCCGCACGCCGGCCTCGATCTGTTTGCTGCGCACCGGGGCGAAGGTTTCGTCGCGGTTGATCGCGGTGGTCGGCGGCGTCGGGCCCTTGGCCAGGCCTTCGATGCGGTTGGCATAGAACGACACATGCTCCCACGGCTTGATCACCAGGCCGTAGACCGGGGTGGTGATCGACTCTTCATAACTGGAGGTGCGGGCGCCGGTGGCGGTGCTCCAGCCATCGACTTTCAGTGCCTGGCGACGCACGCCGAGGGTCAGCAGGATGCGGTCATCGATGAAGCCGAGGGTGTCGGAAATCGCCTCGCTGCGCAGGGTGTTCTTGCCGGTGATGCGCGGGTCATTGATGTCGCTGGCGAACGAGGTGGGCGCCGGGCGCGGCTTGTCGGTGACGTTGTACAGGTTGGTGCTGTAGCGTCCGGCGGTGCCGATGGTTTCGAACGCCGAGCGCTGCTCGCCCCAGATGCCCGCCCAGCCGAGGTTCAACTGGTGCGTGACGGGGCCGGTGTCGAAACGGCCGTTGAGCCCGGCCATGGCGCTCTGGTTGTCCTCGTCGTGGGGCGAATAGAGCATGCCGCCACGGGCGCTGCCGTTGAGGTCGGTGACGGTCAGCGACGAGTAAACCCCGTTCTCGCGAGTGTGCTTGGCGCCGCCGGAGACGTAGGCCGTCCAGTTGTCGTTCAGGTCATATTCGGCGCGGGCCATGCCGAAGGTGTCTTCGAGTTGCGAATAGCTCCAGCTCTGGGCATAGCTGGCGTTGGCGTGCGGCACCTTGGGGGCTTTGGTCAGGCTCGAATCGACATAGACCACCGAGCGGCCCTGGTTGATGACCTGCTTCTGATAGCCGAAATCGGTCGAGACCCGCAGGCGATCGCCGCGATAGTCCAGGCCGACGCTGAACAGCGACGAGCGCTGGTCTTCGTCATCGACGGCGGTGTCGCCTTCGCGCTGCATCAGGTTGATCCGCGCGCCGAAGCGGTTGTCCTCGCCAAAGCGCTGGCCCAGATCCAGATGGCCGCCGACCCGACCGTCGGCGCTGTAATCGAGGGTGACACTGCGGGTCGGCGTGTCCATCGCACGTTTGGGTTGCAGGTTGATCCCGCCACCGATGCCGCTGCCGCTCGGGGTCACGCCGTTGACGAATGCATTCGGGCCCTTGAACAGTTCGACCCGGTCCAGCGCTTCGACGGCAATGATCTGCCGGGGCAGCACGCCATAGAGGCCGTTATAGGAAATGTCATCGGAGGCCAGCGGCAGGCCGCGGATCATGAACATCTGCGAGAAGTTGCCGAAGCCATTGGACTGGCGCACCGAAGCATCGTTGAGTAACACATCGCCGACGGTCTGGGCCTGTTGGTCGGCCATGGTCTTGGCGGTGTAGCTGGTGACGCTGAAGGGCAGGTCGTTGACCTCCTGGTTGCCGAGCATGCCGATCTGCGCGCGGCGCGCGACCTGTTCGCCGCCGTAGGTATCACCGCTGTCGTCGCGCAGGGCGCTGACGTTGGTGGCGCCCAGTTCCAGCGCGCCTTCCGCCGCGACTTTCGGAGCCACGGTGTAACCGTTGTGGCCAGTGCTGATCAGCTCGAAACCGCTGCCTTCCAGCAACCGCGCAAAACCGCTCTGCGCGGTGTAACTGCCTTGCAGGCCCGGGCTCTGGCGATTGCCCAGTTGCGCCGGGTCGAACGACAGCGGCACGCCGACGCTGACCGCAAATTGCGCCAGCACATGGCTGAGCAGGCCGGGGCCGATGTTGACGCTGCGGCTGGCGCTTTCACTGACGCTGTCGGCGGCGTGGGCGGCGCTCGGCAGCAGCGCGCTGAAGGCCAGGGCCAGGCTCAGGTTCAGGGCCTTGAGCGCAAACGTGGCGGGACGGGGCGATGGCATTGCGGTCATTCGGTGTTCCTGTCGGGGGCGTGGAATCGGAAGGTCTATCCACTCACCGGACGAGTCGCGAAAAGGTATCAGCGAACATTGAAAATATTTTCCGAGGGCTCAGACACGCGGTTCCACCGACAGCCAATAGCGGGTCAGGCTGTTGATGTTCAGCGGCAACGTGTCGCTGAGCAGACGCAGGCTGGCGTCGGTGTCGCGCAGGGAAAACGCCCCGGACACGCGCATCGCCGCGACGTCCGGATGACAGCGCAGCACGCCCCGGCGATAGCGGCTCAGCTCGCCGAGCAATTCGTCCAGGCGCATGTTGCTGGCCAGCAGCATGCCTTTGTCCCAGGCCAGGGAGGCGGTGTCGAAGGTTTCGGCGCTGTCGAAGCTGTTGAGCTTGAAGCGCTGGCGCTCGCCCGCCTGAAGAATCGCACTCTGCTTGAGCAGTTGCGGGGTGATCTGAACCTGGCCTTCGAGTACCGACACCTGGCTGCGCGAACCTTCGGTGCGCACGCAGAATCGCGTGCCCAGTGCGCGGGCCACACCTTGCGGGGTTTCGACAATGAACGGACGGGCGCTGGCATCTGCGGCGGTGTTGATCAGCACTTCGCCGTTGAGCAGCAGGACGCGACGCTCCACCGGGCTGAAAGCGATGTCCACCGCGCTGTCGGTGTTGAGCACCAGTTGGGTGCCGTCCGGCAATTGCAGGTTCTTTTGTTCGCCGACGGCGGTGCGCTGGTCGGCGGTCCATTGCTGCCACGGCACATGCTGCGAAGCGATGCCCAGCGGTCCGGCCATCAACAGCAAGCCGAGGCGGGTGAGGGTCTGGCGACGGCTCAGGCCTTCCTTGCGGGAGGCGCGTTTCAAGGTCTGGAGCGCGACGTTGGCCGGCACGCTGCGCAAGTCCCCCAGCAACGCTTCGGCCCGTTGCCAGGCAATGGCGTGCTCGGCGCTGCGGGTGCGCCATTGGGCGATGGCCTGGTGGTCGGACGGGGTCGCGGTGCCGGAATGCAGTTGCACCAGCCAGTCGGCGGCTTCGCCGAGAATCTGCGGATTGATCATCGACGAATTCATCAGGCGACACTCAGGCAGGCAATGAACGCGGCACGCATGTGCCGTTTGACGGTGATCAGCGAAACATTCAGGCGCGTGGCGATCTGCGCGTAGGTCAGGCCTTCGATCTGCGACAGCAGGAAGGTCTCGCGGGTTTGCTCGGGCAGTTCGCGCAGCAGCGCTTCGATGCGCCACAGGGTTTCCAGAATCAGGTAGCGGGTTTCCGGCGACGGCACTTCGGCGGCGGGCAGGTGCGCGATGGTTTCCAGGTACGCGCGCTCCAGGTCCTGACGCCGCCAGCGATCGATCATCAGGCCTTTGGCGATGTGCGTCAGCAGTGCCCGGGGCTCGTTGCCCAGCGGCTTGATCACCTGCCGGGTGAGCAGGCGCAAAAAGGTATCGTGCGCCAGATCGGCCGCCTCGCAGCGGTTGCCCAACTTGCGCTGCAGCCAGCCCTGCAGCCACCCGTGGTGTTCGCTGTAGAGCGTCTGGACTTGCTGATTCAACGGCTGATCGAGGGACGACATGGAGGGCAGGTACTCGTTTCGGGCGTCCGTTGCCAGAGATGCAATCGAGAGTGCGATTAGGGTGCAATTAAGAATTGATCGCATTCTAGTGGCGCGCAACGAGTGATGGCAATTGTCCTTTCACACTTTCTTTTCTGACACCCGCGCAGTGGCCTACCCATCTTCCGGGAGATTGGCTATTTGCCGGTCCGGACGCCGGGACTAACGTAGCCCCACATTCACTTGCCCCGGAGAGTCGCCATGAAACCTCGTATCGATTTCTACACCGCGTCCCCAGATGCCCTGAAAGCGATGATCGCCCTGGAAACCGCCGTCTCGAAATTGCCGCTGGAAAAAAACCTGATCGAACTGGTCAAGCTGCGCGCTTCGCAGATCAATGGCTGTGCGTTCTGCATCGACATGCACACCGCCGACGCGATCAAGGGCGGCGAAACCCCGCGCCGGTTGTTCGCCGTGACCGCCTGGCGTGAAGCGCCGTTTTTCACCGAACGTGAACGCGCCGCGCTGCTGTGGACCGAAACCCTGACCCAACTGAGCCTGACCCACGCCCCGGACGAAGACTACGAAGTGGTCGCTGCGCAGTTCTCGCCCCAGGAAATGGTCGACCTGACGGTCGCGATCAGCACCATCAACAGCTGGAACCGTCTGGCCGTGGGCTTCCGTAAAACCCCACAGGCCTGATCGATCAATGTGCATCGGCACTCGGCGCGGCCGGTGGTTGCACCTTGCGCATCAAGGGCACCATCGCCGTGGCGATGCCGAAGCACACCATGATCATCAGGAACGTGTCGCCGTAGGTTTGCGTCTGCGCTTCACGGTAGGTCAGCAGCCACAGCTGACGCAGGCTGGCAGTGAGGCCGACATCGCCGCTCTGACCCAGTGCGGCAAAGTTGCCGCCGACCTGGGTCAGCCACTGATTCACTGCTTCGTTGCTGCTGTTCAGATGCTCCGCCAACCGGGTGAAGTGCAGGTTGGTGCGGTCGTTGAGAATGGTCGCGCACGCCGCAATTCCGATTGCACCGCCCAGATTGCGCATCAGGTTGAACAGGCCCGACGCATGCTTGAGCCGCGCCGGTGCCAGGCCACCCAACGTCAACGTTACTGCCGGCGGCACCGCCAGTTGCTGGGCGATTCCGCGCAGGGCTTGTGGCAGCAGCAATTCTCCGGCGCCCCAGTCATGGGTGATCGGACTGAATTCCCACATCGACAAGGCGAACAACGCCAGGCCCGCCATCATGATCCAGCGCAGATCGATGCGATTGGCCAGAAAGGCGTACAGCGGAGTCGCCATGATCTGGAACACCCCGGTGGAGAAAACCGCCAGACCAATGTCCAGCGCGCCGTACCCGCGCACCCGGCCGAGAAACAGCGGCGTCAGGTAAATCGTCGCGAACAGGCCGATCCCGGTGACAAAGGAAAAGAAGCAGCCAAGGGCGAAGTTGCGATCCTTGAGGGCGCGCAGGTCGACGATCGGATTGGCCACGTGCAGCGTGCGGCCGATGAAGGCCAGCCCCGCGAGGCCACTGATCCATGCGGTGGTCAGGATGGTCTGGTCGCTGAACCAGTTCCAGCGCGGGCCTTCCTCGAGGGTGTATTCCAGGCAGCCGAGAAACAGCGCCAGAAACACCATGCTCAAATAGTCCGCGCCCTTGAGCAGCGACAGTTCCGGCTGGTCGATCTTCACCAGCATCGGCACCGCCACGGCGACGAAAATCCCCGGCACCAGATTGATGTAGAACAGCCAGTGCCAGGAGGAAATGTCGGTGATCCAGCCGCCGATCACTGGGCCTAATGTTGGCGCCAGCGAAGCCACGGCGCCGATGGTGGCAGCGGCGATTACCCGCTGTTTGCCGGTGAAGAAAAAGAACGCGGTGGTAAACACCAGCGGAATCATCGACCCACCGAGAAACCCTTGCAGCGCGCGAAAGGCGATCATGCTCTGGATGTTCCAGGCGATGCCGCAGAGCAGGCTGGCGAGGGTGAAGCCGACCGCCGAGGCGCAGAACAGCCAGCGCGTGGAGAACACTCGCGACAGCCAGCCCGACAGCGGAATCACGATGATCTCGGCGATCAGGTAACTGGTCTGCACCCATGCCGTTTCATCGGTGCCGGCGGACAACCCGCCGCCGATATCGCGCAGCGAGGCCGAGACGATCTGGATGTCCAGCAGCGCGATGAACATGCCGATGCACATCGTGGCGAAGGCAAACACTTTGGTCGCCGTCGCCATCTCGGCGGCATTGAATGGCTGCGCGGAGGCGGTGAGGGCGGTGCTCATGGCGCGCTGGCCACGGCGTTGGTTTCAGGTTGGGCGCGGGTGTCGACTTCAGCGGTCACCGACAGGCCCGGACGCAGGTGGCCGAGCACGCCGTCGGCCGGGTCGAGCAGGATCCGCACCGGTACACGCTGGACGATTTTGGTGAAGTTGCCGGTGGCGTTTTCCGGCGGCAGCACACTGAACTGCGAACCGGTGGCCGGGGCGAGGCTGTCGAGGCGACCGTGGAATTCCTGGCCGGACAATACGTCGGCGCGGATGCTCACGCGCTGGCCAGGTTTCATCCGCGCCAGTTGGTCTTCCTTGAAGTTCGCATCGACCCACAGGCCGCTGGCCGGCACCACCGACAACTGCTGCGAACCGGCCTGCGCATAAGCGCCGACTCGCGCGCGGCGGTTGCCGATCACGCCGTCGACCGGGGCGCGCAGTTCGGTGTAGCCGAGGTTGAGTTGCGCCAGATCACGTTCGGCCCGGGCTTGCTGGAGGGCGGCGCGAGCCTGTTGTTTCTGGGTTTCGATCACGGTGAGTTGGCGTTGCGCGGCCAGCAGTTCGGCCTGGGCTTTGGCGCTCAAGGCTTGCGCGGTCTTGAAGGTGGCGTCGGCCCGTTGCGCGCTTTCCACCGAGACTGCGTTGGTGGTCACCAGACGTTTGTAGCGCGCGTTGTCATCCCGCGAACGAGCGGTTTCAGCGCTGGCGGCATCAATGCCGGCGCGGGCCTGACCGATCACCGCTTGCTGCAGTTGTTCGGTGGCATCGAGGTTAGCCAGCAGCGCTTCCTCAGCGGCGACCGCGCCTTCGGCCTTGGCCAGATTGGCGCGGTAGTCGCGGGCATCGAGGCGGATCAGCACGTCGCCGGCCTTCACCTTCTGGTTGTCGCTGACCAGCACTTCCTCGATGTAACCGGCGACTTTCGGTCCGATCACCGTGACGTCGCCGCCGATGTAGGCATCGTCGGTCTCCTCGAGAAATCGCCCCGTGCCCCACCAATGCACGGCATACAGGCCGGCGAACACCAGCGCGGCCAAACCCGCAGTGGGCAACAGCAGGCGTTTGAGCAGAGGAGGTTTGGGGGCGCTGACCGGAACGGCGAGATCGGGTTCTACGGTGGGCATGCTGGTCATGGCGTAATACCTGAAGAAGCGGAATGGCTATTACGACCGTAATATGACGCGAGTAATATTTTGTGGCAATTGATTTTTATCGCCGGTCGTCAGTTGCTTACTTGAGCCAGGCGCCGGGTGTGCTGCCGGTCATGGATTTGAAGAACGCAATGAATGCGCTGTCGCTGGCGAAGCCCAGTTCAAACGCGCAGTAGCCGAGGTTGCGCCCAGTGGCGAGCAATTCCATGGCGCGCATCAGCCGCCACTGTTGGCGCCATTGCTGATAGCTCATGCCGGTTTCGCGCTGGAAGATCCGGCCGATGGTGCGGCTGCTGGCGCCGATTTGTTGCTCCAGCACTTGCAGTTCTGGTGGCAGCTGCTCGGGGCGTGCAAGCAGGGGGGCGAGACGCTTGTCTTGCGGCAGAGGCAGGAGCATCGGTTGCTGCGCCGCGTCACGGATTTCACTCAGACACAGCCCTAGCAGATGGGCGAATTTGCCTTGTTGCCAATCGGTGGCGAAATCGGCAATCGCCATCGGTTCCAGCACCGCGCGCAGCAACGGGCTGACCTCAATCACGCAAACCTGTTGCGGCAGCTCACAGCACAACTCGGGCGTCAGGTAGAGGGAGCGGTAATCGACGCTTTGCTGCATCACCGCCCGATGCGTGACGCCACCGGGAATCCACGCCGCCCGCGACGGCGGCAGCAGGCACAACTGCTGCGCCAGCGTGATGCGCGTGCAGCCCTGTCGGGTGTAGAGCAGTTGCCCGCGCTGATGCCGATGCAGGCCGGAGTCGTGATCGCCGAGGGTAGAGGCGATGCCGATCACCGGCGCCGGGAAGCGATCAGGGTCAAAACGATCGTGGGCTTCGAGCCAGGCCATGGGTTGTCCGATTTCAACGATAAATTGTCAGGATTCGGATAATACGGCAGTCACGACTTTTTAAACTCCTCGGCGTTTTTGTTGAGGAGTCATGGTGATGAACCCTGGAAAGTTGTTGATGTTGGCGATTGCACTGCTGATGTTCCCGCAGATCGCCCAGACCTTGTTCAGCCCGGCGCTGGGGGATATAGGCCGGGCATTCAGCGTCGGTCCGCAAGCGGCAGGGCAAACCCTGTCGGTGTACTTCCTGGCTTTTGCGTTGGGTGTGGTGACGTGGGGACGAGTGTGCGACCGGATCGGCCGCCGGCCCTCGATGCTCACCGGTCTGGCGATTTATGTTTTTGCCTGCGTGCTTGGTTTGAGCGTTCGCAGTTTCAACGGTTTGTTGATGGCCCAGGCGCTGGCGGCATTCGGCGCTGCGATTGGCTCGGTGGTGACCCAGACACTGTTGCGCGATCGTTTTCGCGGGAGCGAACTGGCCCAGGTCTTTTCTCTGGTGGGTATGGCGCTCGCGGCCAGCCCGGCCATCGGACTGTTCAGCGGCGCGAGGCTGGTTCAGGGCTTTGGTTATCGCGGCGTGCTTGCTGCGTTGTTGCTACTGGCGTCGGCCTTGTTGCTCTGGAGTTGGCGCGTCTTGCCGGAAACCCGTCCACCACAACTGACCCCCGTCGGTCTGTTCGCAACCATGGGCGATATGCTGCGCGATCCCGGCATCTGGCGTTCGGCTTTGTGGATCGCAACGTTCAACGTTGCGTTGTTCAGCTATTACAGCCTCGGACCGTTTCTGTTCGAGCGGCTTGGACTGAGCAGTTCAGCGTTCGGCTACAGCGGCGTGATGCTCGCGTTGGCCTCAGGGTTTGGAGCATGGTTCAACAAACGCTTGCTGCAAATCGGTTGCAGTCCGCTGCAGTTGATTCGCCTTGCGGCCGTCACCGGTTTGCTCGGTGGCTTCGGCGTGTGGCTGTTGCAGGCGTACGTCTGGTTCGTGCTGCCGATGCTGCTGGTGGTACTGGCGTTCGGCATGGCGATTCCGAACATTCTGGGAGCAGCCTTGAGCAATTACACGGATCGTTTGGGTACCGCCGGCGCCTTGCTGGGACTGTTTTACTACCTGTTGATCGGCGGAGGATTGATGTTGGCAGCCTGGTCTCAGGCTCTCGGGGAAACCCTGATGATCTGCAACTTGCTGGCGTTATCGCTGGCGATCCGCGCTAAAAGGGCATTTGTTTAAGAAATGTAAGCAGCGTAGGAAGCGTCTTGCATTTGTGTAGGAAGGCTCTGACTATCACCGCAATTGATGGGGTGGCATTACGCCAGTTGATTGCAAGGATGTTGAGTGCCGTATTCGCTTTGCGCTGTTTCTCGTAGTCGTTCCCTGCCGCGCCCGCTGTTGTCGGCCTTGTTGTTGAGTGCGTGTGCGCCCGGCGTTCTCGCCGCCGAAGCGCCAGCCCCTGGCCAGGAAGTGCTGCGCCAGCAACAACTGCAACAACGTGACCTGCAACAACTGCAACTCGAACAGCGCAAGCGGCAACTGGAGCGCGGCGCGTTCGGCCCGACGCCTGCTACCCCGGCCATTCCTGAATCGATCAAACCCGACGAACGCTGCTGGCCCTTGAGCGGCACGCGCATCGGCGGCGTCACGCTGATCGATAAAGACAAACTCAACGCCCGGATCAAACCGTTGCTGGCGCCGTGCATGGGCGTCGGCCAGATCAACCATTTGCTGGCGACCATCACCGCGCTGTACGTGGAGAAGGGCTACATCGCCAGTCGGCCGTACCTGAGCGGTGCGCCGGCGGCGGGGCAGTCGCTGAATATCCTGATCGACGAAGGCTACATCGAGTCCATCGAACTGGCGGATCAAAGCCTGCCGGTTTCCCTCGGTGGCGCGTTCCCCGGAATGCTCGGCAAGCCGCTGAACCTGCGGGATCTGGAGCAGGGGCTGGATCAGTTGAACCGTCTGCGCTCGCTCGACCTGACCGCCGACATCGCCCCCGGCAGCCAGCCCGGTGCGTCAAAAATCATCTTGCGTTCACGTACTTCCGGGCAGTCACGCTGGGCCCTCGGTGCCGGTTTCGACAAACTCGGCAGTGCCAGCACCGGTCGTGACCGTGACACCCTGAGCCTGACCCTCGACAGCCCGCTCGAACTCAACGATCTGCTGAGCCTCAGCGCCAGCGACACCCTCAATCAGGGCGACCGCTACAGCCGCAACGCCAGCCTCTATTACGCGATTCCCTACGGTTACTGGACGTTCAGCACCTTCGCCAGCCACGCCGAATACCGCGCGCCGTTCAAGCTCAGCACGGCGACCCTGCACAGCACCGGCATCACCGATCAGCTCAGCCTGCGCGCCGACCGGGTGTTGTGGCGCGACCAGAGCCATCAGCTCAGTGCCAACCTGCAACTGGCGCACAAGGACGTCGACAGCTATCTGGAAAACGTCCGCCTCGGCATTCAGAGCCCGACCCTGACCGTGGCCGAAGCGGGGCTCAATCTGTTCTGGCTCGACCGCGCGGTGTGGAATCTCGACGTCAACTACGCCCAGGGTTTAAGCGGGTTCGGCGCCGACGACGATGCCGATCACCAGGTCAAAAACCTGCCCAAGGCGCAGTTTCGCAAGTACCGCGCCGGCCTCAGCCAGTGGCGCAACGGCCAGCTCGGCGCGCAGGCCTGGCAATGGCAGAGCCAGCTCAATTTGCAGTACAGCCCGGATCCATTGCCGGCCATCGAACAACTGCTCGGCACCGATGATTCCGCCGTGCGCGGTTATCGGGTCAGCAGCGCGTCCGGCGCCAGCGGCGCGATCTGGCGCAACACCTTGCGCCTGCCGCTGCGCAGCGATCTGCCGGTGCAGCTCACCCCGCGCGTCGGCCTCGACCACGGCTGGATCAAGGCCGATCACGGCGCTCCGGTTCAACGTCTGAGCGGCGCCAGCGTCGGCCTCAACCTGGGCTGGAAAAACCTGCAAGTGGATGTCGATTACCAACGCAGCCTCAACACCCCGACCGGCCTGCACCGCGAGCCCGAAACCTGGCTGATGCGGGTCGGATTACAGATATGAACGTCAGTGAACAACAGCCATCGGACCTGAGCGCGACAGCCGTGGCCTTCAACTCAACGCGCAACGTGATGCCGCACTACATGGAGAGTTTTTTATGCCAATGAACACCTTTGCGTTTCATCTTTCCCCACGGGGCAAACTGCGCTGGGCGATTGCCAGCCTGTTTCTGGTCGCTCACCTGCCGGGCGCCATGGCCGGCGGTGTGGTGGTTGCGCCCGGCCCCGGCGGCACCGCGCAACTGCACACCCAGGGCGGCGTCCCGATCGTCAACATCGTCGCGCCCAACGGCTCAGGCCTGTCGCATAACCAGTTCCTCGACTACAACGTCGACCGTCAGGGACTGGTGCTGAACAACGCCCTTCAGGCCGGGCAATCGCAGCTCGCCGGGCAACTGGCGGCCAACCCGCAATTGCAGGGCCAGGCCGCGAGCGTGATCCTCAACGAAGTGATCAGCCGCAACCCGTCGGCCATCAACGGCGCCCAGGAAATCTTCGGTCGCGCCGCCGACTACGTGCTCGCCAACCCGAACGGCATTTCGGTGAACGGCGGCAGTTTCATCAACACGCCGAACGCCAATCTGCTGGTCGGCCGTCCCGAGCTGAACGACGGCAAGCTGCAAGCGCTGAGCACCCGCGACGCCACCGGTCAGCTGCAGATCCAGAGTGGCGGGCTGCGCAACGGTGAAGGCTCGATCAACCTGATCGCGCCGCGCATCGACAGCCAGGGCGCAATCAGCGCTCGCGATCAACTGAACCTCACCGTCGGGCGCAATCAGGTCGACTACGCCAGCGGCCAGGTGAAAGCCGTGGACCCGGCGGGCAACACCACCGATCAGCGGATCGACGCCAGCCTGTTCGGCGCGATGCAGGCCGGGCGCATCAACATCGTCAGCACCGCTGAAGGCGCAGGCGTGAAAGTGGGCGCGGTGCAAGTCGCCGGACGTGACGGCGTGCAGATTCGTTCGGCGGGCGACTTGAGCGTCAGTGGTCAGGCGATTCCCGACAGCCTCGACGTGACCCGCGCCGGCATTCGCAGCAGCCAGGGCGACGTCGGCCTGCACAGCGGCAAGGACCTGACGCTGGCCGCCACCGATGTCAGCGGTCGCGACGTGAAGGTCGAGGCCAAACGCAACCTGACCCTGACCACCGTCGAAAGCCGCAAGCTCCAGGAGCAGCGCGAGAACTGGAACAACAGCACCATCGGCATCACCTGGGAAACCTACGAACGCACCAGGACCGACAGTGATTCGCGCCAGCACGGCAGCCAGATCGTCGCCAGCCGCGACGCGCAACTCTCGTCCGGCAAAGACACCGAACTGAAAGCCGCCAAGGTCGAAGCGAAGAACAACCTCAGCGTGCAAAGCGGCGGCGATCTGCGCCTGACCGCCGCCACTGAAAGCCACACCCGGACTGATCAGGGCAAGCACCGCAAACACCTGTGGAAAGCCGATTGGGACAGCAGCAGCGAAGAGCAGCGCAGCGTCACCAGCCAGTTGAAGGCCGGCAACATCGCCCTGCAGACCGCTGCACTGTTGCGCGCAGAAGGCGCCGAGCTGAACAGCGCCGGCGATCTGCGACTGGCCGGCAAACAAGTGGAAATCACCACCGCGACCCGCACCCATCGCAGCAGCGACAATCGCTACTCCGGTGATCTGGTCGGCGGCGGTTTCTTCGGCAAGACCGGCGACGCCGACAAGGGCCAGACCCAGCATCAGGGCAGTAAGATCAACGCGGCCGGCAAACTGGTGGTCAAGGCTGACGACGTGCGCATCAGCGCCAGCCAGGTGCGCGGCGGCCAGGATGCCAGCGTGATCAGCGACAACGGTTCGCTGACCATCGACGGTGTGCAGGACACCTCGCACAGCAACAACCACGACAAGGACAGCAAGTTCTTCGGCATCACCAAGGACGAGTCCCGGCAGAACAGCAAGGACAGCACCACGGTGCGCAGCGAGCTCGCTTCCGACAGCAACCTCAAGCTCAAGAGCGCCAAGGACATCGAAGTCGCCGGTTCCACGGTCAAGGCTGGCGGCGCGCTGGTGGCCGATGCTGCGGGCGATGTAAATGTGCATTCGACGCAGAACACCCACGACAGCAGCAAGAGCACGCAGACTCGTGGTTTCGACGCCTACGCCAAGGAGCAGACGGCGGAGCAATATCGCGCCGGCGTGCATTACGCAGACAAGGCGCAAACCGTCACCGCCAACGACGTCACGCAGCAGGGTTCCAGCCTCAGCGGCGGCAGCGTGCAAGTGAACGCGGGCGGCGATCTGACGCTGAAGGGCGCCGAGGTGAAATCCACCGCCGGCGACACCACCCTGAGCGGCAAGAACGTCTCGCTGCTGGCCGAGCAGGACAGCCACAGCACCTCGACCGAAACCCGCAGCACCGGCGGCGGTTTCTACTACACCGGCGGCCTCGACCGCGCGGGCAGCGGTGTGGATTTCTCGCACAGCACTTCGCAGGACTCCACCGGCAAAACCATTGCGCAAACCACCGGCGTGCAGAGCAGCGGCAGCCTGAACATCAACGCTGACAAACTCGCCACCGAAGGCGCGCAACTGAAGTCCGGCAACGGTCTGAACGTCGCTGCCAACGAAGTCGACAACCGTGCTGCGAGCAACACCGAACGCAGCACCCACAGCGAGAGCAACTGGTCGGCGGACATCGGCGCCAACGTCGAGTACAAAGACATCGCCCGGCCGATTGCCGGCGCGGTGAAAGACGTGCTCGACGGCAAGGTGCCGGACAAGGACGCACTGGCCAATCTCGGTCAGCCGAACGTCGGGATCGACGTGGCAGTCGGTCATGCCGGCGCCGATAAAACCGAGCAGGGCAGCAACGCCGTAGTCAGCCGGTTCGACGGCCAGACCGTGGACGTGAAGGTCGGCGGCACGCTGCACGATCAGGGCACCCAGTACAACGCCAGCGCCGGCAAAGTGAACATCAGCGCCGACAAGCTGGTGGCCGATGCCGCTAGCAACACCCGCAGCAGCACCGAAAAAACGGTGGATGCCAAGGTCGATGTGCGCGTCTACACCAAGACCGGTGAAGACGTGAACGTGGCCGGCAGCGGCGCGGGTGGTAGCAGCCAGTCGAGCAAGGACAGTTCCACGGCGGTGGTTGGCGGTTACGCTGGCAATCAGGGTGTGAACATCCATGTCGGCAGCGATGCCCGGTTCGAAGGCAGTCGTTTCGATGGCGGCCAGGGCGGTGTCAGCGTCAAGACCGGCGGGGATCTGGCACTCAATCAGGCCAACGACCGTCAGAGCAGCGACAGCTCCAGCCTGCGCGGCAATGGCTCGCTGACTGTCGGCACCTTGCCGGGCACCGACGGTACCAACGTCGATCTCGGCGCCGGGTTCCAGCTCGATCACAAAGGCAACCAGACGACCGACAGCCAGGCGCACGTCGCCAGCCTCAGCGGCAACGGCCCGGTGCAATTGAGCAGCGGCGGCAATCAGGTGCAGCAAGGCACGAAGATCGACAGCGCTGGTGCTATCGACCTCAAAGCTGACGGCAAGCTCGACCTGCAAGCGGCCACGGATTCGCACGTCGCCACCGGCAGCAATCTCGGCGGCGGCCTGAAGGCCGGCGGCAGCAAGACCAGCAGCGAGAAGAGCCACGATCAGGGCGGCAACCTCAGCGGCAATTTCAACCTCGGTCGGGTCAACGAGAACACCCAGACCCTCAACGGTGGCCAGCTCAACAGCCAGAACGGCATAGCGTTGAGCGGCGATTCGGTGCACCTGCAAGGCACTCAGGTCAGCGCGCCAAACGTCAGCATCGACGCGCAGAAGGGCGGTTTCGTTCAGGAGTCCGCGCAGTCCACCGACGACCGCAACAACTGGAATGTTGCGTTGAACGCCGGTGGCAATCTGAGCAAAAGCACACCGACCGCCGCCGATGAAAAAGTCAGCAGCGATCACGGCTTCAATGCCGGGGCCAAGGTCGGCGTGGATTACCTGCAAGGCACCACCCGGCAGAACAGCCAGATCAAGGCTGACACGGTGGTGGTGAACAGCGCCGGTGATGCGAGCCTGAACGGTGCGCGGATCGATGCGCGCAACGTCAGCGGCAACGTGGCGGGTGATCTCTCGGTTGAGAGCCGTCAGGACTCCAACACTCACGCCAAGGTTGATGTGGATCTGAGCCTGACCGCCAAGAAGACCCCGGCCGACGACAAGGGCAAACTGGCTGGCACCGACTACAAGCCAACGCTGAAAGTGGACGGGGAATACGCGCACAAGGACAGCGTCAAGCAGGCTTCCGGCATTAGCGGTGGTCAGGGTGTAAACCTCACCGTCGACGGTGCCACGCAGCTGACCGGCGCGCGGATTTCCGCCACCGAAGGCAAGGTCGATCTGGGTGGTTCGAAGGTCAGCAGCAGCGACCTGAGCAACCGCGACTACGGTGTGAAAGCCAGCCTGGATCTGCCGCACAAAACCGAAGAAAACGCACCGAAGGTGTCCCTTGAAAACGGCAATCTGAAAGTTGGTCCGGTGACCGTCAGCGGTCATTTCGACAGTCAGTCACTTCAAGCGGGTATTGACGAAAAAGGCTGAGCCGCCATGCATCAAGGGCTGTTCAGCCAGAGTGGCTTGGCAGCCTGGGGGGATGGAAACTGCACCGCGACTATCGCGGTGCTTTTCATTAGAGCCATGGACGGTGAATACCAGGGGGCTTGGTACGCGGGTGGTTCTGCCCACGCAAGGCAGGGACTGCCGCGAATTAGAGCGCCGAAGGGATAGGGAAAACAGCTTCGTCGGCACACCCGAGGAATCCATTGCTTCGTCTTAATAGGAAGCATTACTATTCACGCCCCTTTCTTCAGCACGCCGCAATGACCCCCATGCTGCCCCGCAGACCCGGCTTTCTCGAGCATTACGAAGAGTTGATCGGCACCTGGACCCGTCGCCTGCGCAATCGCTCGCAGGCCGAGGATCTGGCGCACGACACCTTTGTGCGGGTGCTCGAATCCGATTCGTCGGCGGTGCAGCAACCCCGGGCGTATCTGCACCAGACCGCGCGCAACATCGCGGTGGACGGCTATCGGCGTGAGGACCGGCGGGGCGCCATGGAGTCGGAGGCGATCGATCTCAGTGAGGCGCCGACCGGCGACCCGGAGCATTACATGCATGCGATCCAGCTGGCCGACTCTATCGAACGCGCGCTCACGGAGCTTCCGGTCAACTGCCGACGGATTTTCGTCTGGCAGAAGATCGAAGGCCTGACCCAGGCGGAAATCGCCGAACGCCTGGGCCTGTCCAAGAACATGGTGGAAAAGTATATGATCCGCACCCTGCGGCATCTGCGTGATCGCCTGGACGGGGCGCAATCATGAGCCGTGGCGTCTTTTCATCCCCAGCCAAACAGGACATTCCATGATGGATACTCGTGATTGCGCGTGCGGGCAAACAACGGTGCGCGATGACGCGGCACGCTGGTTTGTGCGTTTGCAGGAGCCGGCCGTCAGCGTCGACGAACAGCAGCGTTTCGACGCGTGGCTGGAGGAACATCCGCAGCACCGTGACGAATTCCAGTTGCTGCAAGGCTTGTGGACGGCGGCGGATCTGCTGCCAGCGCCACGGCTCAAGGCCCTGTGCGAAACCCCGCCGGCGCGGCGCGAACGCCGTCCGTTGTTGCGTTACGCCGTGGCGGCCAGCGTGGTCGCGGTGGCGCTCGGGCTCGGCCTGTTCAGCGGCTTGAATCACCCAACGGGTTACAGCGCCGAATTCGCCACCGCGCTCGGCGAGCGCAAGCATGTGGCGTTGCCGGACGGCTCGGTGATCGACCTCAACAGCCGCAGCCGCTTGCAGGTGCGTTTCGAAAAGGATCGGCGGCTCATCGAGCTGACCGAAGGCGAAGCGATGTTCAGCGTCGAGCACGACACGTCCCGTCCGTTCGTGGTCCAGGCCGGCAGCGGCAAGGTCACGGTCACTGGCACCCGCTTCGATGTGCGACGTGACGTGACGCAGACCCGGGTCGCGGTGGAGCAGGGCACGGTCAAGGTGCAGGGGCGTGATGCGGCCGAGGCCGATTTCATCAGCCTGACTGCCGGCCTCGGCACGCGGATCGATGCTCAAGGCAAAGTGGCGCCGGCGTATGCGGTCAATCCGGTGGAACTGACCGCCTGGCGCAGCGGCAAACTGGTGTTCAACAACGCCAGCCTCAGCGAAGTCGCCGAGGAAGTGTCGCGTTATCGCGACAAGCCGCTGAAGGTCTCTAACCCCGCCGTGGCCAATTTGCGCCTGACCAGCGTGTTCAAATCCGACAACACCGATGCCTTGCTCAAGGCCTTGCCGAACATCCTTCCGGTGGCCGTGCGCACCCTTGCCGACGGCAGCCAGGAAATAATTTCAAAATAAAATTCAGGTTTTTTTCGAGTTCGTCGTCTTCCTGTTCAACTGCAACTGGTTTGCATTAACAGCCGCACACTCTTGCGATCCACAGGACTCCGTTCGACGTGAAAAACTCCACCGCCAAAAACAATAAATCCCCTTGGTTGCCGCTGGCGCTCGCGCTGGCGGTCAACGCCGCCATGCCGATGGCTTTCGCCGCCGAAGCCATTCACATCCGCGCCCAGCCGCTGGGTCAGGCCCTGAGCGAACTGGGCCAGCAAACGTCGTTGCAGGTGTTTTTCAGCCCGGACCTGGTCGCCGGCAAACAGGCGCCGGCGGTGGATGGCAATCTTTCTCCGGAGCAGGCCCTGCGCCAATTGCTGCAAGGCAGCGGTCTGGATTATCAGATCAATGAAGGCTCGGTGACTTTGTCACCGGCCCCGACTTCCGCTGCCAGCGGCCCGCTGGAACTGGGCGTGACCGACATCAAGGTGGTCGGCGACTGGCTCGGCGACGCCGACGCCGCCGTGGTGCAGAACCACCCCGGCGCGCGCACGGTGATTCGCCGTGAAGCGATGGTCGAGCAGGGCGCGATGAACGTCGGCGACGTGCTGCGCCGTGTGCCGGGTGTGCAGGTGCAGGAAGCCAACGGCACCGGCGGCAGCGATATTTCGTTGAACGTCGGCGTGCGGGGTTTGACGTCGCGCCTGTCGCCACGCTCGACCGTATTGATAGACGGCGTGCCGGCCGCGTTTGCCCCGTATGGCCAGCCACAACTGTCGATGGCGCCGATTTCTTCCGGCAACCTCGACAGCATCGACGTGGTCCGTGGTGCCGGCTCCGTGCGTTACGGACCGCAGAATGTCGGCGGCGTGATCAACTTCGTGACCCGCGCGATCCCGGAAAAAACCACCGGTGAAATCGGCACCACCCTGGAAACCTCCCAGCACGGTGGCTGGAAACACATCGATACCGCGTTTCTCGGCGGCACTGCCGACAACGGCATCGGCATGGCGCTGTTGTACTCGGGCGTCAACGGCAACGGTTACCGCGAGCGCAACAACGGCAACGACATCGACGACGTGATCCTCAAGACCCACTGGGCGCCGACCGATCAGGACGATTTCAGCCTCAACTTCCACTACTACGACGCCAGCGCCGACATGCCCGGCGGCCTGACGCAGAAACAGTACGACGACAAACCGTTCCAGTCCGACCGCGACTACGACGGCTTCAGCGGTCGCCGCAAGGACGTGTCGTTCAAGTGGATCCGGCAGATCGACGAGCGCACCCAGGCGGAAGTGCTGACCTACTATTCCGACAGTTTTCGCGGCAGCACCATCGCCGCCCGCGATCAGAAAACCCTCAGCTCGTTCCCGCGTTCCTACTACACGCTGGGCATCGAGCCGCGTGTTTCGCGAGTGTTCGACGTCGGCCCGACCACTCAGGAAGTCAGCGTCGGTTACCGTTATCTGAAAGAGGCGATGCACGAGCAATCGAGCCGTCTGGCGCTGGTCAACAATGTGCCGGTGGTCACCAAGACCTCCGACGGTCATGTGTTCCAGGACCGCACCGGCGGCACCGAGGCCAACTCGGTTTACATCGACAACAAGATCGATGTCGGCAACTGGACCGTGACCCCGGGCATTCGCTTCGAGCACATCAGCACTGACTGGCATGATCGCGCTGTGCTCGACACCGCCGGCAAACGCGTGCCGGAGAAAAACCGCAGCATCGAAAGCAACGAGCCGCTGCCGGCCCTGAGCGTGATGTATCACCTGTCCGATGCGTGGAAGCTGTTCGCCAACTACGAGACGTCGTTCGGCAGCCTTCAGTACTTCCAGCTCGGTCAGGGCGGCTCGGGTGACCAGACCGCCAATGGCCTGGAACCGGAGAAAGCCAAGACCTACGAAATCGGCACGCGCTACAACGATGACGTGTGGGGCGGTGAAGTGACGCTGTTCTACATCGACTTCGATGACGAACTGCAATACATCAGCAACGACGTGGGCTGGACCAACCTCGGCGCGACCAAGCACCAGGGGATCGAAGCGTCGGTGCATTACGACATGGCTGCGCTCGATCCACGCCTCGACGGCCTGACCGCCAACGCCGGTTTCACTTACACCCGCGCGACCTATGAAGGCGAGATCCCGGGCTTCAAGGGTCGTGACCTGCCGTTCTACTCGCGTCAGGTGGCCACCGTCGGCCTGCGTTACGACATCAACCGCTGGACCTACAACATCGACGGTTTTGCCCAGTCCAAACAGCGCTCGCCGGGCACCGGCGTGAATGCTGATGGCAGCTTCAATGGCAATTACATCACCGAAGGCACGGCGGACGGGCAGTACGGCGACATTCCGGGTTACGTGACCTGGAACGTGCGCGGCGGCTATGACTTCGGTTCGCAGCTGTCGAACCTGAAGCTCGGCGCCGGGGTGAAAAACATCTTCGACAAGCAGTACTTCACCCGCTCCAGCGACAACAACTCGGGGATCTACGTGGGTACGCCACGGACGTTCTTCGTGCAGGCCAGCGTCGGTTTCTGATAGACCGAGGTGGCTTCATCGCGGGCAAGTCGAATCGTCGAACCGCAGCTCCCACAGGGATCGTTTGTATCTTGTGGGAGCGGGTTCGCTTCGGGGGCGTTCAGATGATGTTTTTCAGACTTTGAGCGCTTTGCCGCCAATCGCCACCGCCACCAGCAACGTCGCCATCAACCCGAAGGCAAAACTCAGGCTGCTGGCGTGGGCGACAAAGCCGATCACCGCCGGCCCCGCCAGAATCCCCGCATACCCCAGCGTAGTGATTGCCGGCACGGCGATGCTTTCCGGCATCACCGTCTGCTTGCCCACCGCCGTGTACAGCACCGGCACGATGTTCGAACACCCGGCGCCGACCAGCGCATAACCCAGCAGCGCGGCTTGCCAGCTCGGGGCAAAGGTCGCCAGAAACAATCCCGCCGCTGCCAGCAGACCGCCAAACAGAATGATCCGGGTTGCGCCCAGTGCGCGGACGATCCGGTCACCGGTCAAACGACCGGCCGTCATGGCCAGTGCGAACGCTGCGTAACCCAGCCCCGCATAGGCGGTGTCGATCCCGCGTTCCTGGGCCAGAAACACCGCGCTCCAGTCCAGCGCCGCGCCTTCGGTGAGGAATACGATGAAGCACATGCCGCCGATGAACAGCACGATCCCGTGGGGCACCGCGAACGCCGGCCCCGAGCTTTCACTGCCGTAAGGCAGCATGTGCGGCACGGCCTTGAACAGCGCCGCGATCAGCACTACAACCACCACCAGCATCGCCGCCAGTGGCGACAGCCCGAGACCGAGCAGGGCGCTCACGCCCGCCGCGCCGACAATCCCGCCGAGGCTGAACAGGCCGTGGAACCCGGACATCATGTTCTTGCCGCTGGCCCGCTCGACGATCACCGCTTGCAGGTTCACCGTCGAATCCACCGTGCCCAGTCCGGCACCGAACATGAACAGCGTGGCGATCAATGCCGGAATCGACGACACCGTCGCCAGCAACGGCAATGCTGCACAGATCAGCAGCGTGCCGCCGGTAGCCACCTTGCGGCAGCCAAACCGCGTGGCCAGAATCCCCGCCAGCGGCATCGCCAGAATCGAGCCGACGCCCAGGCACAGCAACAACAAACCCAACGTGCCTTCATCGAGCCCGGCCCGCGCCTTGGCGTAGGGCACCAACGGCGCCCACGCGGCGATGCCGAGCCCGGCAATGAAGAAGGCGATGCGCGTGGACATCTGTTGCAGACGTCCGGGGGCGAGGGGCGGCGGGGTGTTGATGGCAGTCATGAAGCGTCCTTGGTCTTGCGGTCAATGGCGTGATGCAGGGCAACATCGTTGCACATCAGTCCATGGGCCGCGACCTTGAGTTCCCGATTCGGCTGATCGGTGACAGCGTTTCACTGCTCGCGGATGCTTCGCGTCAACTTCAAAAAGCGCGGGACAACCGCTTCGGGCGGTGGCACCAGGTCTTTCAGGCCGTCGGTGCCTTTCTGGAAAGTGAACATCTGCGCTGCGATCAGCGGGCTCGCGAGACCGCCGACATGGGCGATGGCGAACCAGGCGCGATCCTGTTCGGTGGTTTCCGGGCGAGGATCCAGACGCCAGCCTTCGAGGGTGGTCATGCGATCGCCGATGTAGAACCTCTCCATGAGCTTCGACTTTTTCCAGATATCGGCGTCGTAGCCGGGGCGGTAGTCGGTGTCGTAGGTGCCGTCGGTGGGTTTGGCGTGGTTGCCGAGTGAGGCGTTGATCAGGCTCATGATGACGTTGGGCGTGCTGGTGAAGCGCAGGCTGTTCTTGACGTTGAAACCGGTTTTGCCGTCGTCATGGATAAAGCCGTAAGGCATACAGACGCCGGGGCCTTCGGGTACTTCATAGAGGTCGCGGGCTTCGAAGCGGGCGGCGAGATCCTTGATCCTTTGCGCGGAGTTCTCGGCGGGTTTGTTCATGTTGAAGTAGAACACCCGGTTGTTGCGCCAGAGCAGGAATTCGTAGGGCGTTTCTTTGCTGCCCAGGACATAGGAGTCGGGGATGCCTAGATCGTGTTCGTAATTTTTTACTTTGGGTATTTGCTCTTCCAGTTTTTTTATTCGTTCCTCCTGCTTTTTCACCTCGTCATGGGAATAGTTCATCTCCTTGATCGATACCAAAAGGTCCTTGTTGGTTTCAAGCTTGTCCTCGAGGCGCTTTTTGTAGAGTTCGGTTTCGTGAACGATGGCGTTGCGTTGTCTTTCAAAATTTTCACGTGTCGTGGCATCGCTGACTCTGATGGTGAGTTCGTCGAAGTCATAACTAACGTAGTCGCCCACCGCATGCACATTCTTGGAAAATACGTGTCCTCCTGCACCTTTCATGTTGCTACGTTCGATAGCAAACGTTGCCCACTCGAATGCTTCCGGTGACTCGAATCTGGTACGTCCCAGACATTCGTGCAGGGCAGGCTCAGCAAGGGCTGATTGGGTGCCCAGCAACAAGCCGGCGAAGGTGGCGATGATTCGTGTCATGAACTGTGCTCATTTCGATTGGACGTTTCGCTCACACTTGCGATGTGTACGTCGCTCTTTCTGTCTTCGTTGTGAGCGATGATCGTCAGGTTCAATCCTGAGTCATTGTTCTCACCTTTCGTCCAGCCGATTGGTAGGGCAGTAATGAATCCCTTGATGCCCATGGGAGCGGAATAGGTTTTCACCCCAGCCCATGTCTTGCTCTCCCAAAATCCCTCTTCATGTGGCAAACAATCTGCCAGTTTTCCACCACGTTTATGATCATCTGGGGAGCGATATGTCCACGTTGGCCAGATTGATGCTGGCATGTCCCCGGCAGGTTCAGACGCTGTCGTTGGATCAACAAGTATTTGCACCTGACTGATGTTCTGAGGAATGAAGTTGAATGACTGCTCGTAAGCTTCCGAATTATTCTTCGCGCGCTTCTGAATATCTCGCCAAGTTTTTTCTGCAGCCGGCTGATCGAGAACTTCGTCCGAAACAGTAAAGTGAGCCACAGGGCCATTTTGCTTCGCCTGACTCATTCCGAAGTGCTTCTTCCACAAATCCTTGCGCAATTTATTGATTATCTTCCCTACCTTCTGGTTGTGCTTGCCGTCCAGCTTGGCTTCAGTCGATTCGCTATCGCGCACAATGACTGCCAGCTCAGAGTCACGTGTCCCGCATTGACTGCGGTCATTGATATTGGCGCTGCCGAGAATCGCCACCCGATCATCCGCAATCAACAACTTGCTGTGCACGTAGATCTGTTCAGTGACCACGCGGTCGCCAAGCGTATCCCAAGTGCGCAGGTTGAGCAGGGTCAAATATTTTGACCAGTCCTGCTGTACGTAAACGGGATCTCCATTCGTATCCACCCGCTCAATAATCTTCCCGGCCTCTTCCTTGCTCGCCCCGCGATCCATCATGTCCTTTATCGCCATGTGCCGTTGAATGCGTTTGACCAGACTCTGTTCGCCAAACACCAGACTTTGCATGGTCAGGTGAACCTGGTGCATGAGGTTCAGCACGTTCAGCGCACCTTCCGGATGCACTGGCAAAATCAGGTACACGTGAAAAGGACGGTTTTCGGCAATCGCCCGACCGATGCGGTCGGCCAGCGCCTTGCCAATGGTGTTGGTGAGCTTCTGTTCTTTCCCCAGTTTCTGCGTCAGCCAGCCCTGTGGGTTGGTCTGCCAGATCGTGAGGAAACTTTTGAGAAAGGTGCGGGCCTCTTCGCCGGGTTCCTTGCTGATGGCGTTGACTTCTTTCCAGTCGATCTGGGTGAAGTCCTGGTCCTCCATCGCTTCACGCAGTTTGATCCGGGCGACGAAATTCTCGTTCAAGGTAGACGGGTCGCGCAGGCTGGCCATCGGGCCGGACAGTGGCCGACCTTCTGCCAGTTCGCCCTCGTCACCGAAGTCGGTCTGGAAGAACTGATTCTCGATGTAGATGAAGTGCTGGGCACTGGAAATGGTCTGCAGCATGGCGCGCAGGCAGTTGTCCTGGACGCCGCCCACGTTGAAACCCTCGGGCAGCGGCAGGTTGACCCTGGCCATGTCTCGACCCTTGGCTTCCTGAGTGGTCATCGCGGCTGAAGCGCTGCGCAACACTTGCACGCTGACTCCGCCTTGCGCTGTCTGCGGTGGCGTCGGCAGGGTCGGGGCCTGATCGATCCAGACCGGTTTGGGCATGGGCAGCTTCAGGTTGATCTGATTGTTGAGATCCAGGTGATGGGGCAGGCCGGCGTCCCTGACCAGCGTGTTGACCCACTCCATCAGGGCGACGATGACGGTGGTTTTTTCCAGGCTCTTGATCTCGGCGATGTAAGCCTGTTGGCCGTTCCAGCGGTCGATGAAATTGCGCGACAGGTCGTACACCGATGGCCCCTCGATGCGGCTGTGAACGTCTTGCCACGGCATGCGCGGCTGGTCCTTGTCCAGCCGGCTGTAATCTGCCGAAGCCAGTGGCTGCGGTTGGTGTTTGAGATATTCAAAGGGCTCCCGGTGATTGGCCACGCGGTCTTGCAGCAATGCGTAAAAGTGCCCGAGCAATGAAGTGGTCAATTGGCCGATGTTGTTCAGCCAACCCATTTTCTCTGCGGGCATCGCGTCGTAACCCTTGTCGCAGAACATCGCGACAAGGCGGCCGAGATCGGTCGAGTTCGTCCAGTTGTTGATCAGCTCGTAACTCTTCAGACGCAGCGAAGCCTGCAAATTGCCGGCGCTGGTTTCGACTTCGCGAATCCACACTTGAGCCTGACCCCTGAGCGGTTCGGCAAGCGGCAGGCGCGTCCAGTTGTGTTTGATCAGCGCGGTGATATTGCGGATGGCCGCGTCGGTCAGATACTCCCTGGGCCTGGCCAAAGGATCGATGGAGGACACGGACTCCTTCAGGCTTTTGCCGGCCTTCATTGCCCGGTCCAGAACGGGCAGGGGGGGACTTGCGAAGAAGTTCTGAATCGCCGCGACGGCGTTGATCACGCTGGCGCGACGGGGCAACGCCAGTTTGATGTTGGTGTTTTCTGTGCCGATGGTCGTTTCGGCCAGCGGTTTGGACAGGTCGAACAGCGTGCCCAACAGCAGGCCGGCTCGACTGACGTGCTTGTTCATGTCCATCCAGCCCAGGTGCGGAATCCCAGGGTTATACGCATCGTTACCCTGGCGGTCGACGGCGCTGAGGCTGAAGTTGTTGTCATCCCGACGACCGTAGGCCAGGTCGATACCGCCGACATAGCCGATCTTGTTGTCGATCACCACGCACTTTTGGTGATGGGAAAATGTCGAGCCCAGGCCCTTCATGTCGCTTTGCTGGATGGCCGGGGTGCAGAAGGCGCGCGGCACTTTCAGCCCGGCGTTGAGCTGGAAAACCGCCAGCATGGTTTCGAAGTCATGGGTGCCGACGCTTGCCGCCGGGCTCAGCCACGGCATGACAAACACTTTCAGTGTCGGGTGCGCCTGGAGGGCGTTGTACAAGCACTCCCACAAGGTCTGCTTGCCGTCCAGGGTCACATCGTAGTTGACCTGCCAGCCCGTGATGAAAATCGAGGTTTCGGCCTTGGCGATTTTCTTGGCCAGATCCTTGTAGTAATCCTCGCCAGTGGTGAAAAAACGTACCTGGTTGCCACTGCGCTTGGGCGCAAAGGCGGACTTGTCCTGAATGAAAAAGTCCGGCGCATTCACGGCGGGCAGGGCTTTACCGGCGGCCGTGTTGATCTGGCTGACTTCCTTGTGGCGAACGCCGTTGTAGGGGGTAGCGGAATCCGTCATGGTCATTCGTCCGTGCTGTGCAGGCGGCTGTACAAGTCGCCGTCGGTGAGCAAGTCCTGCTTGCTGCGTTCGTTGCTGGCGGCGTTGATGGTGCGGTGGTGAGTGCTGTCATGGAAGTCAAGGGCAGCCAAGGCGAAGCGCTCCTTGTCCGCATCCGCCGGTTCGTCATGCAGGGCCACTGGCACGCGTTGCCCTGGATAGCACAGCCACAACGGGCCGGCTTCGGCATAGGCTTTGGAGAGTTTCAGGCGTTGTGGTTCGTCGATATTGACGCGTCCGTTGTCGTCGGTCTGACCTTCGAGCAACGGCTCATCCACGCCGTCCTGGACGATCTGCCACAGGGTATGGGCCAGCGGGAAACCTTCATCGCCGGGCACATCGGTCAGGGTAATGTCGAAGAAGTATTCCCGTGGCTCGGGCTTGGTCGGCAATACGCCCGGTTGCGCGGGCGCCATGAGATTGCCGGCCTTGGCCGACGGTGCTGGGATCGGCAACAGCGGCTTCAGGATCGCAATCCCGGAACCCGTTCCCGCCGAGCCACCTGCGTTGATCTTCACCACCGGCCCGACCACCGTGATGCCACCGCCATCGAGTTTGATGAAGCTGCCGCCCGCCTGGAGAGTCAGTTCGCTGCCGGCCTCGATGACCATTTTGTCCCCGGCCTTGAGGTGGATTTCCTTGCCAGCGCTGGTCAACTGAGCGGTGCCGAGTTTGATGTGCTGGTCCTGGTTAACGGTCAGGTGATCGCTGGCTTTCACTTCCACTTTGCGATCGGAAATCGTAGTGCGGTGTTCTTCAGCCTTGAGCTCGGTGTAACTGTTCTTAACCACGGTGTCATGACGTTCATTGCCGACCCGAATCTTCTGATCGTGCTCAACGTTTTCATCCCAATCCCGCTGGGCGTGGATGAAGATTTGTTCGGCGCCTTTTTTGTCTTCGATGCGCAGTTCGTTGTAGCCACCGCCGCCCGGGGAGCTGAGGGTTTTGAAGACGCTGCGGGTTTTGTTCGCCGGCAGGGCGTACGGCACCGGGTTTTCCTTGTGGTACAGGCAGCCGGTGACGAGGGGTTGGTCGGGGTCGCCTTCGAGGAAGGTGACGAGGACTTCCATGCCGATGCGCGGGATGGAGATGGCGCCATAGCGGTCGCCGGCCCAGGAGCTGGAGACGCGCAGCCAGCAGCTGGTTTTGTCGTCGGCCAGGCCTTCGCGGTCCCAGTGGAATTGCACCTTGATGCGGCCGTATTGGTCGCAGTGAATTTCTTCGCCTTTGGGGCCGGTGACCATGGCGGTCTGGCTGCCGAGCACGCGGGGTTTCGGGTGCTCCAGCGCGGGGCGGTAGAACACGTCCCACGGGGTGGCGAGGAAGCGGTTGCGATAGCCCTGGTGGAAGTCGTCCTTGTTGTCGGTGGTGTCGCTGGTGACCGACTCTTCGAGGACTTGCGGCTGTTTGCCTTCGTGGAAGATTTCGGTGAGCAGCCACAGGTCGTTCCACTCGCTGCGCGGGTGGTCGGACATTTCCATGAAGTGGCCGCTGACGAGTTTGGTCTGGTCACCGCGACCTTCGGCCTGGCGGTAGTCGGCACGGTGGCGTTCGAGGGCGCGCTGGCTGAGGAACTTGCCGCG